>WHSQ01000410.1 GCA_009380005.1 Actinomycetota bacterium
ATAATCATTGAATCCTGTCACCGTCGCCACATCAGGATCGTGATAGAGCACATCAGGGACAATCCCGACCAAATCATAATGGGTAGATACTTCCCATGTGACACTCGGAGCGGGAGGGACGTTCACACGCCATGCTGGAACGAAGAAGCGTGCCCCATCAGGTGCACCCACTACTACGTCTATGTAGAAGTGATGCCACAGCGTGCGGGTCGGTTCAGAAGTATCGAAGCTGAATGGAATTCGCTGAGCTTGTACGGGTTCACGCATAAGAGTGCTCTCCTTATTGATCGGTGAAAAAGCTGATGTGGTTCAGCGACGGGAAGTTGGTGTTCGTGACCTGGCTGGCCGGCACTACTTCAACGATGCCACTTGATTGAACATCGATGCGCATGCTGTCGGTGTTCGAATCGTTGACGATGAACGCGATACGGTTCGCCGGCCGGTAGCCGATCGGCATTGTGAACATGTGCGCGGCCGTGGCGGTGCCGGAGTTGGCCGGACCTCTCAACGTGCCTCTCAGGTAGACGCGGCCGAACTGGTCCCGGCGGAACGCCACCGGCGCGAAGTCCTCGCCCCAGCTCTGCCAGCCGTTGAGGAGTGTGGCCGGCGTCCACGGCTCCGGCTGGCCCACATCTGCAGACGCAGCGGCGGGCTGCTCGTCCGGTTCGGTGTACAGCGAACCGGTCCGTAGGCTGGACCGCAGCGCTTCGGTCTGCCGTTCCAACCCGACGAAGCTGCGTGGGATCGCGC
>WHSQ01000411.1 GCA_009380005.1 Actinomycetota bacterium
GTGCGCGCCTTCATCGGTCTCGGAGGGAACCTCGGCGAGCCTGCCGTCGCCTTCCGGGCGGCGGTGGCGGAGCTGCGGGGCATCGGTCAGGTCGTGCGGGTCTCGTCGCTGTACGACAGCGCGCCGCGGGACTCCCTCGACCTCGCCGAGCTGACCAGGCGCTTCCAACAACTCAAACGCCCCGGCATCCGAACAGGACCCAGCCTGGACCTCGACGTACTCGACGACGTCAGGGACCAGCTGCAACCCATCCCACCCGAACGGCTCGGACTGCACCAACGGGGCGGCACGTGCGCGCCACAGTGCACCGCTGGCAGACCTGCATCGGCCAGCTACGCGACTACGAGACGGGCCTCCACCCCGACCCTCCCAATCCAGCCCCCTGCATGGGCAAACCAGCTATGACCGGGACACCTCGACTGCGGACAGGGAATGGGCAGAGGCCGCCAGCCCGAGGCCGCTGGGCCGGAGGCGGCCCGCCAGAACAACCCGGCTGAGTAAGCCCGCACAGCCTGGCCAGGTCCAACCGCCGGCGCACCCCGGGCGCAGCTGCCCGGCCTCGCGGGCAAGACCTGCCCCCCGGTCGATCTCGAGGCTGCGGGAACCAGATAGCCGCGCTCGGGGCCATTGCACGGGCTCCCGCCATCCTCGCCGACCACCTGGCGCAAGGAGGTGACGCCGACCGGACAGGACTCTGAGGTTGACCCGCTTCAACGGACAGGTCAGTTATGCGGCACGGCTGATCTGTAG
>WHSQ01000412.1:0-472 GCA_009380005.1 Actinomycetota bacterium
GAGGAAGTCCGGCAGGAAAACGTCCTTCGGCACGCGGGCCTTTCCGGTGAGGGGTGCCCGCCGAGTATACCCGTGGGTCGCCCCGCGAATTCGGTCCGGGGTTTCTCGGAAAAACGGCCCAACAAGGAGCTCCCGGCACCGCAACGTGCTACCCTGGCCACGGTTGTAGATTCGGTTTAGTGAAAAATGCCCGTGATACCGCTCGGTGCTTTCCCTTTCTGATCCGAACTGCAGCACGCCTGCCGTGAGAGCGGCGTGAAGGGAGGGATCAGAATATGCGTGGAAGCGTCAAGTGGTTCAGCGACGAGAAGGGCTTCGGCTTCATCACCCCGGACGATGGGGGGAAGGATGCGTTTGTGCACTTCTCGGGTATCTCGGGTGACGGCTTCCGCACGCTGGCGGAGGGCGCGAAGGTCGAGTACGAGCTCGGCGAGTCCGGCAAGGGCCCGCAAGCCACGAACGTCAGGGTCAT
>WHSQ01000412.1:482-747 GCA_009380005.1 Actinomycetota bacterium
CCAGGGCCAGAAGGGCCTGCAGGCCACCAACGTCCGCCCGGCCTAACAGCCGCCCAGCAGACACCTGTCGGGTAGGAGGGGGCCTCAGGGTCTTCCTCCTACCCGGTGGGACAAGCCGTCGACGATGGTTCGTCGGCGGCTTCTTCATGTCCGGCCCGGGAGGCCGCCGGCGGCGGCCGGCCTTGGCCCGGCTTCCCGAAAAAAAATTGTGTCGGGTGCTGTCGATTCGGGGCCGTCCCGTTCGACGTCAGGGTGGAGGCAGGCT
>WHSQ01000413.1 GCA_009380005.1 Actinomycetota bacterium
CGGTTGGCGCTCGAAGAGATGGGGTGGGAAACATGACCGATCGAGCGTGCCGGGAGTGGCGAGAGCGCCTAGGTCCGTGGGCGTTGGGTCATGGCACCCCCGCGGAGCGGGCCGCCGTCGAGAGCCATCTCGCCGGGTGTGAGGGATGCCGCGCCGAAGCCGAGAGCCTGCGGCGTGTGGGCGACGCTCTCACCTATGCCGACGTGGCTCGTATCGGGACCCACCCGACGCCGGCGCCCGAGGTGTGGGATCAGATCGAAACGGCCTTGCGGCGCGATCGCCGTCGTCGACGAGGAGGCGTCGCGGCAGTAGCGGCTGCCGTTGTGGCCGTGATGATCGCCGCTACCGTGTTGCTCCAGCCGCCGCCGGCCCACGACGTCCGTCTCTCGTCGGCAGAAGAGTTGACCGGAACCGCCGCTCTCCGCGCCAAGACATGGGGCACCGAGATCGAGCTGGACGTCACCATCTGGGACGGCTCGCTCTACAACGTCTGGCTGGACCGGAAAGACGGCACGCGGGTGCCGGCGGGATCCTTCCGGGGTGGCGACGGCCGGCGAGGAGAGGGCTGGCGGGTGGAGGTCACGCTTGGTTCGTCGCTCGAACTGTCGGAAACGGAGGCGATCGGGATCAGCACGCCCGAGGGCGACACGCTGTTGCGAGAGGAACTGCGCTGATCGGCCCGAGACCCACCGGCGATCCCAGGGATTGAACCTCCGCCGGAGGTGCTCCGTATACCCACCGGTAGG
>WHSQ01000414.1:0-313 GCA_009380005.1 Actinomycetota bacterium
GGAAGCGCACGATCGCGGCCTGCGTCTTGTCGGCGCCGATCTCGCCGCGGACGCGCTCGGCCCGCTCGCGGTAGTCGGCCAGCGCCTGCTCGCCTTCCTCGGCGCGGCCGAGCGCGTCCGCGGCGAGCGTGAACCCCTCCTTCCAGTTCGTTCCCGACGACTCGGTGAAGACCGTCGGCGCGATCTGGCTGAGTTCGTCGTAGATTTCCTCGTGGCGCACCGTGGCCGACAGGATGAGGTCGGGCTCCAGCGCGGCGATGGCCTCCAGATCGGGCTCCTCGATGGTCCCGACGATCTCGCGCACAAGGTCGCC
>WHSQ01000414.1:323-744 GCA_009380005.1 Actinomycetota bacterium
GAATTAATGACTCAGGACACTAGGCGCTGCCGGGCATGGGGTTCTGCTGCAACTCCTCAGCCGCTACCCCAGCGATACGTGGCTGACCCACGAGGCCCAGCTGGCCATCCGAGCGGCCGCGTCAACCGATGAATTTGTGGCGGATGCTGGCGACATCCTGCTTAACCCTTCCGGGCCGGTCGCGCGGCGTGGAGTCGTTTCCCGTCTCATCCGTCCCATCCTCGCCGGGATGACCCGCAGCAACGCCCTGCGGCGACTGCAGCTACTCCGGTTCAAGCTGTCGAAGTGGGTCGAGCACGAAGGCGACCCATGGATTGCGCCGGGCCGAGGGTCGTTACGCGGGTACGTCTCCAGACACGGTGGCGTCCCATCCTCGGTGTAAAAGCGTCACGGGCGTAGGTTCCTGAGAGAGCTCCAACTC
>WHSQ01000415.1:0-487 GCA_009380005.1 Actinomycetota bacterium
GGGGAACAGTCCCGGTTGTGTGATATTCCTTCCGGGATAGACGTTTCCATCTTTAGAGAGCCTAGGGATTCCGCGGCTTCTTTCCCCGGTGATCACGATGTAGCCTCGGCTAAATGCGAGTTCCGACGATGGAGGACGGCCTCCTGGTTGGCCGCCGCCTGCGCGACACTCTTTCCGCGAGCCCGGCGTGGTCCTATCCGGCACTGAACGATATCTGCGGGTGCGACGTGTTCGTCAAAACACGAGAACGTGCATCCGACCGGCGCGTTCAAGATACGCGGAGGTCTGAACCTACTCGCCGCGATGTCGGCTGCGGGAAAGCGAGCCCCTGTTGATCCCGAGTCAGAGTCGCGTGACCGCGAACCCCGGCGTCCCCGAGCCAGGGTCGGGTGGCCCGGGGGAATCGCACCCCCGGGCTCCCATAGAACGGAGCGGGTGCGGTAGGGACCGCTGTTGCCAGCGGCCCCCGCGCAGATCCCAGCGTGCG
>WHSQ01000415.1:497-744 GCA_009380005.1 Actinomycetota bacterium
TCGGGTTCTAGCGTCGAATCGCACGCTCGGCCACGGGTGCATGATCCGGGCGGCGTCGTTGGCCGCCGACGGCTTCCTGCCGCCGGTGCTGAGCAGTACCTGGGCGTAGGAGCCGCGTCCTTCGGCCAGGGCCAGCACAGGCACCGGTGAATCGGGCACCGTGATGATCGTGTCGACCCGCTCACCCATACCCACTAGCACCGCATCGCCCCGCTTCGGCACGACGGGGTAACCGTCGGTGTGCGTG
>WHSQ01000416.1 GCA_009380005.1 Actinomycetota bacterium
TAGATGTCCTCGGGTGCCCTGGCGGCAGCGAGGCGGGCACGCCTCAATTCAGCGCGAACACGGTCGCAAGCAGGCTCCTATCAAGCCACGCACCCGCTGCGGCCAAGGCACCCGACCGAGGCCGCACATCGAGGACAAGCCACCGAACACCGCGGCCGCGCCGGGGCAGCGAAGAAGCGAGCGAACCCCGGTCGGGCAGGCATCACTTTGGCATTGACGCGAAGAAGGCCGAAGCCTGGAGGCTGTCGCACGAATGGTGGCGGTGGCCGGACCGACGCGTCGGCCGACATTGATGGACCCCCAGACCTCCAGACCCGTGGCCCCTCAGGCCAGTCGGTAGACCTTGAGCAGGTTGGGGGTTGCGCAGGTCATCCCTGAAGGGGCGGGGCCGGTCAAGAGTGTTGGCCGGCCGTTCTTCTTGCCCTCGACCCGGTAGTTGGGCGCGCCGGTGAGGCGGCGGGGTCAAGGCTCGGGCGGAGCCCGACCGCGAAGCGGCCGTCAGGGCCTTGATGCCGACGCCGTTCGGCGCACACTCTTTCGGGTTGTCGAGGGTCGGAGTCTTCGACCTTCCTCTGCTTCGGTCGGTAGCGGGCTTGGTGGACGTGGCTCGCATCAGTGCCGGTGCTTGCCGGGGGGAGCAGGCCGGGTGGCTGCTCGGTCATCCCTTCCGCCGCGTGATCGGCCTTCAGGTCGGGGCCGGGCGGCATGATGGGGTTCGCTGCGTCCGGTCGGTCGGGGTCAATC
>WHSQ01000417.1 GCA_009380005.1 Actinomycetota bacterium
TTCCAGACCGCGGATCCTAGTGGACCTACTGTCCGGAACCCTCGGGGCGGGCCAGGCGGCTCGGGCGGTAGCATCACCGGTGATGCACGGACACGGTTCCGGGCTTCCGAGAGCGAGTCACTGCTAGAGTACTATCAGAGCGCAACATACCGTTACCAGCAGGCGGGGGTCAGTCCAATTCGGGAGGCTTTCACGTTCGCCCCTCAAGAGGGCTACGGACGGTTCGTGACGAACAGCTTCATTGCGGCAGAAACGGTTAGTGGAGCGCTGCACGAATACTATGGTGACGACCGTGGGTTCGATCCGCTCGCGCATCCTGATCGGTCGAGATTCTCGTTGACGCTCGATTTTGAGCTAGGGGTCGGCTCGTTCCAAGTCACTCCGACGTGCAGCGTGGACGGTCAATGCTGGGACCCGCTGCCTCTGGGGGAGGGCAACGAAGTCGACGTCGCCCGAGACGAACAACTCGGTGCCGTGGTGGTCGAGTACGCCCTCGCCAACCCTGGCGAGCGGTTGGGGCCGATACGGTCCCCATCCATTGACGGAAGGCTCACAGTATTCACCCGAGATCCCTCAGGGCAGATCGGCCTGCTGGGCTCTTCCGACAGCTATCCCTCGACTGAGGTATACCAGATCCGCGGCGGACAGGTTACCGCACTGGCCCAGGCGGACGAGACGCACCCCAGGGGACTGTTCCCTCCGATGACGCGGACCTACAGGTACCCATGACCCGGGCACACC
>WHSQ01000418.1 GCA_009380005.1 Actinomycetota bacterium
GATCTCCAGGCCGAGTTCCTGCGACATGCGTGCGGCGAAGGCCTCTCGGTTGTGCGCCGTCGGGCTGAAGACACGGACGCGACGCAGAGGACGCACCACCGCAAGTGCTCGCAGGTAGGTGTCCGCCATGCCACCGGACCCCAGCAGACCGAGCGTGTCGGCATCGCGGCGAGAGAGCAGGTCGGCGCCGATGCCCGCTGCCCCGCCAACCCTCATGTGCTGCAGGTAGCCGTCCTGGATAATCCCCAAGGGCGCCCCATCGCTGGTGCTGAACAGCATGATGATGCCCATATGCGTGCCTGGCTCCACGCAATACTTTTCCACCGTGCCGGTCTCCGACCATGAAAGCACGGCGGACTTGATGCGAACAGCAACCACACCGTACGCTCGGCACGCACCGGTCATGCTGCCCCATTGGTAGTAGTCGCTTGCTCGCTCGGTCGGTGCCCACAGGTCGATGCGAGGGATGTACGTGGCATCTCCATGGCGCAAATCATCGTAGCCAACCCGCAGCGCCTCGATGGTGGTGGGCATATCGAGAACCTGCATCACATCGGAGTTTCGCAAGAGCAGCACTGGCAACAATCCTTACCGTCTATGATTCCGTATAGGTACCAGGATGCGTGGTCAGCCTTTGAGCGCTGGACGGCCCAAGCGCTGCCGACGCCTACCCTGGAAGAATAGGCGCTTCCGGATTTTCCGTGGGCGCGCCTCCCCGGTCTGGAGCCTCGGTGACCG
>WHSQ01000419.1 GCA_009380005.1 Actinomycetota bacterium
GTCGCAGCATAGAAACCCCTGTTAGCTACTGTCCGGAAAACGCGGGGCCGACCAGCTGGTTGTGGGATGTGCGGAGGTCGGAGATGACCGTGCCGCGGGCGATGTCGAGCGCGGCGAACAGGTCCAGGGTGCCGTTGCGCGCATAGTCATGGGTGGCCCGGGCCGGGGTGGTGGGCAGCAGCGGCAGCGTGGGGGCGGTGCGGTCCAGCGCCTCAGTATTGGGCGTTGCCGACATCACCCAGGTGTGGGGGCCGCAACGTCGAGCAACGGTAGTTCACTCCGGCTGTTGCAGGCACGTCATGCAAGCGGGTGCGTTTGTCCACCCCGTGCGTCGTCGAGCGCGCTCAGCTGTTGGGGGGAAGGCCGTGATTACGACTGGTCGATGTGTTTGGTCGCCAAGCAGGGCGCCGACTTATTGGTAGGGAGTCGGAGTGCGAGCAGGCGCTGGCGATGCGCCATCAGCCGTCGCCCAGCACGGTGAGGCTTGCTTCCATCCCGGACTGTCGGTGGCCCAGCACGGAGCAGTAGATGGTGTAGGTGCCGGGTTCGTTGATGGTGAACGTGCCGTGCGCTGGTTGGCCTGCGTCAGCGTGCACGACCACAAGGTCTTCCGGTGGGATGTCGTGGCCGGCCTCGCCGTGGCTCTCCTGGCCGGCGGTGGCGACGTCGCTGGCGCCTTCGATGACGAAGTCGTGTTCGACGGCGTCTCCGGCCGTGAGGGAGACTGTGACTTCCTG
>WHSQ01000041.1 GCA_009380005.1 Actinomycetota bacterium
TCCATTCCCCGCGTAGGGGGAATGGTCGGTTTGACTTTACCCCTGCTTTCTATGTAGGGTTTCTCTACTTTGCTGCGCACACTATCCAGGGAGGCAGCACGATGGCCGACATTAGGTGGCCTAAGTTCGACCTAGACAAGTCAGTCGAGGTGGCACGGGTTATCGCCCAGGACGGCGGCGGTCGTGTCAGTCAAGGGCAGCTCGCTGCTCTCCTAAATTACGCTGGTACTGGCAGTGGGACCTTCGTCAATCGAGTGAGCGCCGCCCGCCAGTTCGGGCTGATCCAGGGCCGAAGCTCGGTGAGTCCCACACCCCTTGCGCATGAAATCCTGGACCCCGTGTATCCGGAGCAGCGGACGGGTGCCCTGTTCAACGCCTTCCTGTCGGTGCCCTTGTACCGAGCGATCTTCGAGCGATTCCAGAACAAAACGCTGCCCACCTCCAAGGGCTTTGAGAATGCCTTGCGCGCTGAGTTCAGCGTCCCTGAGCAGCACTTGGCTCGTGTTCGGTCGCGATTCATGAAGTCCGCTGAGCAGGCTGGCCTATTCGATGTGGCAGGAGATCACAGCAGGCTGCTCGCCCCGATACAGGGGGCCACTCCAGGTGTATCCGACGTACCCATCGAGGCCGAAGCTACCCAAGCCCTTACAGAAACATCCGTGCCGACGACGATTCCTAAGGTCATCCTCGGCATGCTGGAGGCGATCCCCTGGGGAAGCGGGCTCGATGATGAGCAAATTGATCAGGTGGCCGAAGTGATCAAGAGCAATATGCGCCTCCACTTCATGTTCCAAAGCCAAGGAAAGGAGGTGAGATGAGACGATAAACCAGGCCACCTGACAGGCGTATTTGGCCGACGCGCAGCGTCTCGTCCAGGGGCCACAAATAGGAGGGGCCAGAGGGAGGCCGCTTGCGCGGCGGTCACCTCTGGCCCGCACACTATCCGCCTCCAGGCTATCAAACCCCCTCAGGCAAATCACTACTGCGTTTGACAATGCCAGGCTAAGCAGGGAGCGCCGAGCCTAGGTGGTTCGCCGCCTCGTCTAAGGGCAACAGCATCCAGCCACCGTCCGCATGAATGGTGCAGCGAACAAACAGGGTCACCAAGCTCCTGGTTCCTGGTCGATCGGGGTGCACCGAGTATCGGAGTCCTTCGTCTACGCCAAGCAGAAGAAACGTTTCCCGATGATCGGCGCGGCGAGTACAGGCGTGGGCGACGTTTAGACGTGGTTGCCCTCGATGCTGATACGAAGCTTGTCCGACCTACATGGTTGGGCGAGCGCACCTTGCCGATGCCAAGTTCTTGATGGAGGACCTGAGGCAGCGCCTGGGCAGCCGGGGACCAGCTATCGACCCATAGCAAGGCCTATTTGAAGGCCGCTCCGAACGCCTTCGACACAGACATCGACTTCGCCCAGGTCCTGAGATACCCGGCCACGACAGCCTGGACGACCAAAGGTCGAGAACTCTGCAAGGGCCGGCAGCCTTCATTTCATGCACTACAACCTTCTGCCGGGTCCACGAGAGCTTGGCCACGACGCCTGCGGTTGCCGCTGGGCTCGCGGATTACGCCTGGAAGATTGAGAGGTTGGTCGACCTGCTAGAAATAGAGACTCAGGCCGGGGCTATCGGGCCCAACAAATCGAAAACTGACCCACCACCCAACCGTCGGCCTCGGCTCAAGGAGCCCATCGGGACCTTCAGATCGCTTCATCGCCGGGCCGCCGGGGGCCGATGTCGACCGCGGGATTGAGGCCGAGGCGATCGAGCTCCTCGACGACCCGGCGGTTGTGTTCCCGGTTCTCCCGCAGCGCTCGTTCCTCGTCGCCGGGGACGTCCGGGTTCGAGACCACCAGGCTCTCGATGGCGTCGAGCGACTCCATCCGGCCGGAGTCGTAGATGCGGTGCCGACGGTCGTTGGTCATGCGGTGGACGGCATAGAACTCGAGGTAACGCTCGCCGTCCTGTTCGCCGAAGAGGTAGCGGATCGTCCACCCCTCTTGCTGGATGCTGCCGCGAGCGCGCTCTTCGACGGCTCCGTCGGGCAGCCGGATGTGCCAGTTCTCGAAGTAGGTGGCGAAGATCGATTCGATGCGACCGCGCCCGGGCTCGTCGACCATGCCCAGACCCTAACGAGCCGCTCGTCGGCACGGGAGCGGGGGCCGGCTCACGTGGCCTCTAGGCTGCATCCCGATGTCTGCATCGCCATCTAACCGAGCCGTGGAGAAGGTCACGGCCCGCTCGATCCTGACGGATCCTCTCATCGGACCCATCATCGGGATCGTCTTCGTCTTCCTCGCCGGCTTCGGCCTGGTGTTCCCGGTCATGCCGCTCTTCGCACGCTCCTTCGGGGTGGGCAACGACGGTGCGGGCCTGCTGGTCGGCGCGTTCGGCTTCGCCCGGCTCTTCGGTGACCTGATCGGGGGCAGCATCGTCGATCGCAAGGGGGAACGCTGGACCGCGATCGTCGGGATGGTGTTCCTCGCGATCTGTGCGAGCGCCACCGCGGCGGCCTCCAACTTCGTCCTCGCCCTCGTCTTCTGGGGACTGGCGGGGGTCGGTTCGGCCATCGTCTTCGCCTCGCTCTTCAGCTACATCTTGAAGGCCGCGCCCAGCGACCGTGTCGCTCGCACCCTGAGCTTCTTCTACGGGGCCTTCAACATCGGGGTGATCGCGGGCGGAGCGGCGGGCGGATTCATCGCCGATGCGTTCGGCCTGGCGGCTCCGCTCTTCGCTTATTCGATCATCCTGGTCGTCAGCATCGTCGTCTACCTTCGCTTCGTCCCGGTGCTGCCGCCGTCTCGCTCCGAGAAGGATGTACCGATCGAGGCCGAAGCCGCGGCCTTCGAAGCACCTCGCCCGAGCGGCCGGATCGTCCGCGATCTCCTCCGGGTGCCGGGCTTCCTGACCGTGTTGTTCCTGAACCTCGCCTATCTATGGATCATCGCGTCGATCTTCAACACGATCGTGCCGCTCTTCGCCACCGACGAGATCGGGATGTCGCCGGGTGCCATCGGCGCGATGTTCGCCGTGGGCGTGGCGGCGGAGTTCATCATTCTGTTCCCGGCCGGATCCCTCTCCGATCGCTACGGACGAAAGGCTGTGGTGGTCCCGTCGCTGGCGGTGCTCGTCGTGATGACGGTGCTTCTGGGTACGGCGACATCGGCGCTGATGCTCACGCTGCTTCTTACTCTCCTCGCGTTCTCGTCGGGCTTCGCCGGCGTGCCGCCCGCCGCGATGTTGTCGGACATCGTGCCCACCGAACATTCCGGTCGCGGCGTCGGAGCGTTCAGGTTCGCGGGCGACATCGGATTCTTCCTCGGCCCCCTCATCGCGGGAGCAGTCAGCAAGAGCTTCGGCTTCCAAACCGCGTTCGTGATCACGGCGATCGTGCCCGCGATAGCGGTGGTGTTGGCCCTCCGGACGAAGGAAACGATGCGCCGTGAGCCGAGACCGACGCGCTAGCGGTCGGTCTGGTCCGATCCGGCTGCCTGGGTATGCGTCGCGAGCGCATGACCGACCGGACGGTCAAGTGCGTCGGACCCTAGGGTCATCCGCTATGGCCGGGAACATCCAGGATGACGAAGGCGTCCAGTTCCCCCGCGTCGCCGGCGAGCGCAGCACTCAGCGGACGGGCAAGGCCGTCTTCGCCGCCGCCGCTCGCCGCGTGGACGGCGGCTTGGCCGATCGCATCGAGTCGACCTCGAATTGGCGCAAGGGTTACCTGGCCCCCGTCCGCGCGCTGACCGAGCTGGGCACCCGCTCGGCCGAGGACGCCTCGAGGATGGCCGCGGACGGCCTCGAGGCGGTGCAGCGAGAGTTCGTGTTCGAGCGCGGCGGCACCACCAACGGCCTCGAAGAAGCCTTCGATACGATCGACTCCGCCTTCACGGTCGTCACCATCGAGGGCCGGGGACGACGCTGGAACGAGGTCGTCATCCCGTACGGGGGCCGAGACCTGCGAGGTGACGAGCTGCGGCTCCAGCTCGAGCGCTGGGTTCGCACCGGCACGATCGAGCCTTCCGCCGCCCACGCCGTGACGAGCGTCATCGATCATCCCGAGTGGTTGGACCTGTCCGATGTCACGATCGCCGTACTGGGAGCGGCCTCCGAGATGGGCCCTTTGCAATGGCTGAGCCGATGGGGTGCTCACGTGATCGCCGTCGACCTACCCGGTAAACGGATCTGGCAGCGCGTCGAGGAACTCGTCCACGACGGCTCGGGCAAAGCCTCCGTGCCGGTGCGGGAAGGCTCGAACGTCGGCGCCATCACGGAGAGCGCGGGCCTCGACCTCGTTCGCCAGACACCGGAGCTGTGCGCCTGGTTGCGGCCCTTCGGTCCCGTGACCCTCGGCAACTACCCCTATGCAGACGGCGCCACGTTCGTGCGCGTAGCCGTCGCCGCCGATGCGCTCGCAGAGCGGCTCGCCGCGGAGGGACGGCTCGAGGCCTACGCGTATCTGGCCTCACCGACGGAGGTCTATGCGGTGCCGCCCCAGGTAGTCGAGAGAGCGCGAGCCGGCCGCGGAACCATCAGTCGCGTTCCCCGTACTCTCACGGGAAACCGCGTTTTCGTTCCCAGCTACTCGCACGTGATGGAGAACGGCCGGCGCGGGATCTACGACTGTCTGGTTCCACAGCAAGGGGCGAACTACGCGCTGGCGAAGTCTCTCCAGCGGTGGCGCGCGGTCGCGTTCAAGGATCAAGGCGTCCGGGTGTCGGCAACGGTCGCCCCCGCGACTCGTACGCGTTCGGTCACGAAGAACAGGGTCCTGGCTGCGGCCTACGCCGGTGCGGGACCATTCGGCGTGGAGGTGTTCGAGCCGGAGACGAGTCGCGCGCTCACTTCAGCCCTGTTGGTGCGCGATCTGCGCGATGCGACTTCCGCCGCCGATCCCTCCGCCCGGCTGGACCATCCCTACGACCTCTTCGTGGAAGGGGCGGCACACGGAGGACTCTGGTCTCTTCCGTACGAGCCGCGGACGGTGTTGCCTCTGGCCGTTCTGCTTGGGTTCCCGCGCCGCCGAGCCTGGGCCTGAGTCTGCGATCCGACGACCGAAGGGCTCAACCCTCCGGCGCCACGACCAGCGGTTCGGGAGTGTCCGCCGGGCGTACCGGCTTCCGCTGCGAGATCGCTCCCACGTAGGCCGCCAACAACACCAACCCGCCGCCCAGCACCAGCCCCAACGTCACGTCTTCATCGGCTAGGAGCGCGCCGAGGGTTACGGCGACCACGGGCATCAACGTCACCGCGTACACCGTTGCCGAAGCCGTCCAGCGTCCGATCACGTACAGGAAGAGGACGAAGAGACCGACGGAGCCGAACACGACGAGCCATCCCAACACCAACCACGTTCGTCCCGTACGCGGCACGATCCAATCCTCGCCGCCGACCAGCGACGCGACGACCAGCAGGGACGCCCCGGCGGCCATACCCACCGCGTTAGTCGTAACGGGATGGGCCTTCGGGAAACTCTTCACGATCACGCTCGATTCCGCGACCGCGACGACGCCCAGGAGGGCAGCGATGAAGTAGCGCGGGCTCAGGTCGCCGCCGAGGGTCGATGTCGACAGGATCCCGATCCCCGCGATGGCCAGCAACCCGCCGACGATGCCCTTGAGGGAGAACCTCTCCTGTCCGTGGAGCACGGCCAAGGCCAGCGTCACCAAGGGCGTGGAGGCGAGGATCACGGAACTCGTTCCCGCTTCCAGGCCCACCAGCGCGTAGTACAGGAACGCGTAGGAGACGCCGAAACCGAGCAGACCGTAGATAGCCGCGCCCCATGCTGCTCGGCCGCGAGGCAACGGAAGGCGCCTCAGCCTCACGATGGCGAACAGCAACAGCGATGCCGCAGCGAACCTGATGCCCGCGCCCCACAGCGGATCGAGGTCCTCGTTGCTGAACCGGACCGCCACGAAGTTGCCTCCCCCGATGATGACGGCGCCGGCGAACGCCGCCAGCGTCAGCCTGTCGGGCGATGCGCTTCGATCCACGTACCGACCTCAGGCGCTCACGCGCACACGGCCGGGCTGCAGCGAATCCAGCAGCCGGCGCGAAGACTCCGTGATCTCCTGCACCGCGAGCTCGAACACCTCGGTGTTGGCCTTCGACGGCTGCCGGTAACCACTGATCTTGCGCACGAACTGGAGCGCGGCCGCCTCGATCTCCTCGTCGGTGGGCGGGTTCTCGTAATCACGCAGGACCTTGATGCTTCGGCACATGGACGGACTCCTTGGGCTCGCCAGCGGGTTGCCTAAAGTGTGCCCGACCGGGGGGGCAACGGCCAGGCCCCAGGAGGGCTCGATCGCGCCCGGCATCAGCTGCGGTTGGTGAGGGCCAGGATCTCGGAGCCGTAGCGCTCGAGCTTGGTCGGACCGATCCCCGGCAGTTCGGCGAGCTCTTCCGGCGTCTTGGGCGCCGTCTCGGCGATCGCCTGCAGGGTCGTGTCGTGGAAGATCACGAAGGCCGGCACGGCATCCTTCTTGGCCCGCTCCAGACGCCACTCCTTCAGGGCGGCCAGCACCTCGGCATCGGCCGCCGACGGGGGCCCCAGTGCGAGCGTCTTGCCTTCGGCCGTCACGGTCTCGCCGAAAGCCACCCGCATCAGGGGGCCACCCTTGATCTCGACGTACACGCCGCCGCCGTCGATCTCGTCGATCGCGCCGGAGAACCCGCCCCGGAGCTCGACCTCCAGGCCGATCCGAGCCTCGATCTCCTCGGCCGCCACCTCCGCGTGCATCGGCACGGAACGGTCCTTCGACACGCGCAGCTCGCCGACGAAGCGACTCGCCTTCCGCCGGCCATCGTTCGCCCACGTCAGCATGAGATGGGTCTTCGCCCGTGTGATGCCGACGTAGAAGAGGCGCCTCTCCTCGGCGATCGCGGCCGGCGTCTTCGAACGCTTGAAGGGGATCTCGCCCTCTTCGAGGCGCGGCAGGAACACCGCCTCCCACTCCAGACCCTTGGCGCGGTGGAAGGTGATCAGCACGACGCCTCGGCCCCCGCCGTCCCCCCCGAACCGTCGCTCAAGATCCTGCGCGAAGTCGGTTCCCGTGTGGGTTCCGTCGTCGAACTCCTGCGCAAGCCTCACGAGCCGCGCGAGATCGTTCTGGCGCGTGACCTCCTGGTCGCCGAGCCCGTCGGGGATCTCGACGAGGTAACCGGCCTCGTCGGCGAGGCGCCGTACCTCATCGTCGACGTCCGTCGCGGTCGAACGTCGTAACCTCGCCAGGATCTGTCGCGCTGCTTGGCGCGTCAGGAACGCACCGTCCGTGACCTGGTAGGGGATCCCCTCGGCCGATAGCAGCTCCTCGTAATCCTCGGAACGGAAATTCACCCGGTAAAGGATCGCCATGTCTTCATAAGCGACACCGTCGGAGTGGAGATCACGGATCCGCTCGATCAGAGCGCGCGTCTCACCCGAAGCAGTAGAGAACGGTCGCAGCGACACCGCCGGTCCTTCGTCGCGGGCCGAGTGCAGCCGCTTCTCGGCACCACCCAGGTTCGGCACCAACCTGTTCGCCACGTCGAGCACCTGCGACGTCGATCGGTAGTTAGTCTCGAGCCGCACGATCCTCGTGTTGGCGAAGCGCAGGGGCATCTCGAGCAGGTACGTGGGGGACGCGCCCGTGAACCCGTAGATCGACTGGTAATCGTCGCCCACGACGCAGAGGTCGTCGCGTCCCGCGACCCATTCCTGCAACACGGTCTCCTGCAGCAGGTTCACATCCTGGTATTCGTCGACGGTGAACGCCTTGTACTTGGCGATGAATCGGTCGCGCGCGACCAGGTCGTTGCGAAACATCTGGATCGTGAGCTCCAATAGATCCTCGAAGTCGATCAGGTTGCGCTCTCGCTTGCCACGCTCGTAACGCTCGTACACCCTCACCATCAGGTCCGCGGGGATCGGAGGATCGTGCCCTCGCAGACCGTCCGGGTAGATGTCCGTGCCGATCCTTCGGTTCTTCGCCCACTCGATCTCGGTCGCCAGGTCGCCGGCGGGACGGAACCGGTACGGCTTCGGCAAGGTGTTGCCGATCTGTCGCAGCGCCTGGGCCTTGCTGGGAAGGATCTGCGCCGGCTCCTCCTGGGAGAGCCTTCGTAGCTGGGCGAGCGCGGCCGAGTGGAAGGTGCTCGCCCTCACGCCTTCGACGCCGAGCTTCTCGAGCCGGGACCGCATCTCACCGGCGGCGCGATCGGTGAAGGTCACCGCGAGGATCTCGCTCGGCGCGAACGCTCCGGTCACGACCTGGTTGGCGATCCGCCGCGTGATCGTCGTGGTCTTTCCGGAACCGGCCCCCGCCAGGATGCAGACCGGCCCGCGCACTGCCTCGACGGCTTCCCGCTGTTCGTCGTTCAGCCCGTCGAATATCGCCGCTTCGGTCACCAACCCACCATAGGCGACCGGTGCGACGGTGCTCCGGCAGCCGTCGATCGAGGAACTTCGCGCCCTCTGACCGTTGCGTCCGCCCATCATCGGTCGCACACTGACCGCTCATGAATGAGATCGACAGCGAGGTCAGGGTTGAGATCTACCGGCACTTCGTCGATGCCGGCGTCGCCCCGACGTACCTCGACATCGCCCAAGCCGTCCACGTGGACCCGGCAGATGCGCTGGCCGCGTTCCGCCGGCTGGCCGACGATCACGTCATCGTGCTCGCCCCCGGCTCCACCTATATCTGGATGGCCAATCCGTTCTCGGCGATGCCGACCGACTTCACGGTCCGAGCCGGCGGACGCCAGTGGTGGGGGAACTGCATCTGGGATGCGCTCGGCATCGTGGCGCTGCTGGGCGAAGATGCCGAAGTCTCGACCTCGTGCCCCGATTGCGGGGAATCACTCACGGTATCGGTCGTCGATGGGCGCGTCGGCCACGACCATCGTGTCGTGCACTACTCGATCCCCGCCGCGCGCTGGTGGGACGACATCGGAGCAACCTGAGCGTCGATGCTCCTCTTCCGGTCGGAAGAGCACGTGAAGAGATGGAACGAGATGTCGAAACGCGAGCGCGGCGGGACCATGACGGTTCACCAACAATGGGACCTCGCCCGGGCCTGGTACGGGGATCGTGCATCGCCGAACTGGGAACGTCGCAGCCCGGAAGAGGCCCAGGAGCTGTTCCGCCGCCTGGGGCTGACCGGGTCGTTCTGGCAGCTCCAGACTTGAGGGAACGTCGCGCCGGCGCACGCGGTCGAGAAGTCCCTTTCGTAGGGGTTGTCCGTGCGAGGCCCCCATCAACCGGCCACGTACCTTGTGGCCCCCCGGCGACGATGGGACAATCCGCCTGTGGGACCGAGAAGGGACGCGGGGCGATGAGTCAGATCCTCGAGGAGTCGCCACTTTCTGCCGGGCGAGACGCGGTCTCGCGACATGAGTGGCATGCCGGGTTCGACCTGCTGACCCGGGCCGACGAGCAGGAGTCGCTCGACGCTGAGGATCTCGAGCGCCTCGCCGAGGCCGCGTGGTGGACCGGGCGACTCGATGCCGCCATCGCGGCCCGCGAGCGTGCCTACGCCCTCTACGTCGAGCGCGACGAGCCCCGGCCGGCGGCGGTACTCGCTCTGGCGATCGCCGGGGACTACTTCAACAAGCTGGCCCACTCGATCGGAGCCGGTTGGTACAACCGCGCCGAACGGCTCCTCAAGGACCAGGGCGACTGTCCGGAACAGGGTCAGCTGGCGGTGATGCACGGCTTCTCGGCCCTGCGCGTGAACGACACGGACGCGGCTCTGGCGGCCGCAGGCAGCGCGATCGAGATCGGTATGCGGTTCGGAGATCGCGATCTCCAGGCGTTCGGGCTCCTGATCGAGGGCTCGGCGCGGGTTTCGAGCGGCGACGTCAAGCAGGGCCTGTCGTTGCTGGACGAAGCGACCGTCGCCGCGGTCAGCGGGGAGATCGGCCCGCTCGCCTCCGGGATCATCTATTGCGTGGCGATCACGGCGACTTCCGAGCTCGCCGACTACGAGCGGGCCGGGGAGTGGACCGAGGCGTCGCAGAAGTGGTGCGAACGTCAGTCCATCGCCGGCTTCCCGGGGGTGTGCCGCGTGCACCGAGCCGAGATCATGCGTCTCAGAGGATCGTGGACCGAGGCGGAGAGCGAGGCCCGGCGCGCGCTGGCCGAGCTCAAGAACTTCAACCTCGAGTACGCGGCCGAAGGCTTCTACGAGATCGGCGAGATCCGTCTGCGGATGGGCGACCTCGAGGAGGCGCGGGCGGCGTTCCGCCAGGCCCACGAGCTGGGGCGCGATCCGCAACCGGGCCTCGCGCTGCTCTACATGGCCGAGGGCAAGGCCAAGGCCGCGCTGTCCTCGATCCAGGTGGCGCTCGAGGACGAGTCGCTGGAACCGCTGAGACGATGTCGCCTCCTCTGCCCGTACGTTTCCATCGCCGTAGCGGTCGGCGATACGGAGACCGCTCGCCGCGCGGCCGACGAAGCTCTGGCCCTGGCGGACGAGTTCGAGAGCGCCGTCCTTCACGCCGCGGCGTTGTGTGCCCTGGGGGAGCTGCAGATCGCCGAGGACGACGCGCGCGGCGCCGTCCAGACCCTCCGCAAAGCGGGCCGCATCTGGCATACGTCCGATCTCCCCTACGAGGGCGCTCGTTCGAAGATGCTGCTGGGAGTCGCGTTGCGCATGCTCGGTGACGAAGATGGCGCCCAGCTCGAGCTTCAGGCGGCTCGAAGCACGTTCGACAAGCTGGGAGCCGTCCTCGAGCTGCGTCGCTGCCTCGAGCTCATCGGTGAAGACGTGTCGGAGGATCTTCCCAAGGCCGTCGGCCCGAGCAACCGGATCATCAAGACGTTCATGTTCACCGACATCGTCGAATCGACGAACCTCGTCGAGGTGATCGGCGACGAGGCCTGGGAGCAGGTCTTGTCCTGGCACGACCAGACGATGCGCTCGCTGTTCGCCGATCACCGAGGAGAAGAGGTCAAACACGTCGGCGACGGGTTCTTCGTCGCCTTCGACCATGCTCCCGAAGCGCTCGAGTGCGCGGTCGCGATCCAACGGAGCCTCGCCGATCACCGCGCGAACCACGGGTTCGCACCGCAGGTTCGAATCGGGCTGCACACCGCCGAGGCCACGCGCAAGGGTCGCGACTACGGCGGTAAGGGTGTGCACACGGCCGCTCGCGTCGGAGCGCTGGCCGGCGGCGGCGAGATCCTCGTGTCCAGGGACGTGCTCGATGCGGGTCGTCCTCGGTTCCCGGTATCGGAGCTCCGCAGCGTTCGGCTCAAAGGCGTTGCCGATCCCGTCGACGTGGCCACGGTCAGCTCGACCTGAGCGGACGACCGGAGCTCCCATGAACGATGAAGAGCTGATAGAGACCCTCGCGAGCTTCAGCCTCTTCGCCGACCTGTCACGGGGCGAGGTCGAAGCCGTCGCTCACATGTTCACCGAGCAATGGTTCACGGTGGATCAGCGGATCCTCCGGCAGGGTTTCAGCGGGACCGGCTTCTACGTGATCCTCGAGGGCGAGGCGGCAGTGAACATCGAGGGCGACGAACTGGCACGTCTGCGGCGGGGGGACTTCTTCGGAGAGGCGTCCGTCGTCCTCGACGAAGAGCCGATCGCCGACGTGGTCGCGGTCACTCCACTTAGGTGTCTGGTATTGCCGCGGGGCGAACTGCAGGAGTGGCTCATGACCACGCCCGCGGTTACCTACCGGATGTTGCAGGCCGAGCTGCGCCGTCTGCGGGCCGCCAACCGATGGCGGACGTAGACCGCCCGCACCCCCCCGGCGACTACCCATTGGTCGTGGTCGGCAGCGGGCCGGGAGCGCTGCAGACGTCTTACTGCCTCACGAAGCTCGGCGTGAGGCACGCCGTCATCTCGCAGGATGACTCGCCCGGCGGGATGTTCCGGCGCTTCCCGGTGTTCCAGCGCCTGATCAGTTGGTCGAAGCCGTACGCACCGGTCGCGAAGAACGATCCCGGCTACGAGTGGTTCGACTGGAACAGTCTCCAGGCCGAGGAGCCCGAGAACCGGAACCTCGTCCCGACTTTCATGGATGGCAGCTCCTACTTCCCGGCGCGCAGCGAGATGGAACAGGGCCTGGTCGCGTTCGCGGAGGGCACCGGCCTGTCGATCCGCTACGGCTGTACGTGGGAATCGACGGAGCGCACCGGCGAGGGCTTCGTGCTCAACACGAGCGATGGCGATTACGGCTGCCGCGTCGTCATCTTCGCGATCGGAACGACGGCGCCGTGGAAGGCCCACGTGCCCGGGATCGACCGGGTGCCCCACTACGCCGAAGTCACGGCCCCCAGAGATTACGCGGGCAAGCGTGTCTTCATCATCGGGAAGCGAAACTCCGGCTTCGAGTTGGCCGATGGGCTCCTGCCGTGGGCGAGTCGCATCGTGCTGGCGTCTCCCCGTCCCGCACGGCTCTCGGTCGTCACCCGGTCGTTGGTCGGTGCTCGCGCTCGCTACGCGCAGCCCTACGAGGATGCGGTGTTGGGTGGAGGGAACCTGATCGTCGATGCTTCGATCGAACGCATCGAACGGACGGGCGAGAACTTCCTCGTGCACGCACGCGCGACCGGGGCCGGCAAGGATCTGGTGTTCGAGGCGGACGAGGTGATCGCGGCGACCGGGTTCGAGACCCCTCTGCGCGACCTTCGGGCGCTCGGCGTCGCGACCCTGATGCAGGATCGTGTTCCGGCCCAGACTCCGCACTGGGAGAGCGTCTCGGTGCCCGGTATCTACTTCGCCGGGAGCGCCACCCAGGGGGCCACGGAACTGCAACGTAACGGCGTGCCCAGCTCATCGGCCGCGGTGCAGGGTTTCCGCTACAACGCCCAGATCCTCGCCCGCCACGTCGCCCGGGAACACTTCGGCGTCGAGGTGGATCGCCCTCGCTTGTCGAGTGACGACGTCATCGAGCATCTCTTGACGCGCGCAACGTGCTCCGGTGCGCTGTGGAACCAGAAGGGGTACCTCGCCAGCCTGGTGACGTTCGACGACGACGGAGGTGCGACCGACGAGGGCATCGTCCCGCTATCTCATTACGTCGATTCGAGCGGCCCCGATGCCGTGGCCGTCGCCATCGAGAGCGATCCGGGCAGCGATATCCATCCCACCGTGTTCGTGCGCCGGCATGGACGGGTCGACGAACACGTTCTGGAGGGGCATCCGCTGAACGAATACCGATCGCCCGACCACCGCATCCAACTCGGTTCGGTCCTCGGGGGCCTGGCGTCCCGGGCCTCGTGAGCGGGCCCTAGTCGAGCTCGAACGCCTCGGCCATCGCCTCTTCTCCGGACAGCGCGAGGCCCTCGGTCCACAACTCGTCGATCCGCTCTTCATCGAGCGTGCCCCGCGCGATCTCGCGCGGATCGCTGAGTTCGACGAGCGCGGTGGGCGAGCCTCCCCCGTACTCCTCCCGGAAGGCGACACCGGCCGCCGCGAGCCGCACGCCGCGTTCGATGTTGCCGTCGAGCAGCTCGATCTCGGCCATCAGCTCGATGCTGGCCATCCCTTCGGCGTTCCCTCGGTTCCAATCCTGGACGTACTCCTGCAGGAGGTCCCGGGCGTCCTCGTACCGCCCCGTGAAACGGGCGATCTGGAAATGGACGAAGGTCGCCAGTCCCTGGCCGAAGTGATCGTTCAGCTCGTCGAAGAGCCGTCCGCAGTCGTCCCCCCACTTCGATGCCTCATCCCAGTCCCGCGCCTGGATCGCCGACATCGCCAGGCCCCACGCGGCGTTGGCCAGACCGCGCTTGTCGCCCCTGCGCTCCGCCAGAGCGCGGCTCTCCAGGAACACTTTCCTGGCGGGTTCGTGATCGTGTTCGAGGAGCCACAGGAACCCGGAGTTGTAGAGGGCCTCCTGGAGCCCTTCCTCCTTCGGCACGGTGCGGAAAAGCTCCAGCGCCTCCTCGTAGCGACGGCGGGTCTCCACGAAGTCGTTCTGCCAGTAGGCGATGCTTCCGAGCGCCATCGCCCCATGGGCGCGTTCCACCGTCAGGTCCGCGGCCGCAGGCATCCGTACGCTCTCCGACAACCACCTCCTCGCCTCGGCCAGATGACCGCGCGCCTGCCAGAACCGCCACAGAGCGGCACCCATGCGTAACGCAACATCGGCGGCGCCCGAATCGATCGCCCATCTCAGTGCCGCCCGGACGTTGTCATGATCGAGCTCCACCTCGTCGAGGGCTTCGAGCTCCATAGTGAGCTTGGAGCTCCGCGCCAGGACGAACTCACAGAAGTAGCGGGCGTGGCGCTCGCGGAGCTCGTCTCCTTCGTTGCCTCGATCCAGGCACTCGGAGGCGAACTCGCGGATCGTCTCCAGCATCCAGAAGCGGCTGGTGCCGAGCTCGGTGTCGGTCCGGCGTACGAGGCTGTTGTCCACCATCAACTCCAGGGCGTCGAGTCCCAGCCCGCCGTCGGGATCCACGACTCCATCCACGGCCTCGAGCGTGAATCCTCCGTTGAACACGCTCAGCGAGCGGAAGAACCGCTTGTGGTCGTCGTCGAGGAGCTCGTAGCTCCACGCGATCGCATCGCGGAGCGTTCTCTGTCGTTGGGGAAGATCGCGACCGCCGCCCGTCAGGAGAGACAGGCTCTCATCGAGACGCCGCACCATCTCCTGTGGGGTCATCACACGTAGCCGCGCCGCGGCGAGCTCGAGGGCGAGCGGTAATCCATCGAGCCTCCTGCAGATCTCGGCCACGGCGTCGGCGTTCTCATCGCTCAGGGAGAAACTCGGCTTGACGGCCTGAGCGCGTTGAACGAAGAGATTCACCGCCTCGTAGTGCGAGAGCATCTCGGCCGAAGGTGGATGCACGGTCTCGGGTAGTGAGAGGGGAGGCACCGCGTATTCTTGCTCTCCGGCGATGCGCAAGGGGATGCGACTGCTAACGAGGACGGTCAGGTCCGGAGCGTTCCCGACCAGCTCGGCCACCGTGCCCGCCCCCGAGATCACCTGCTCGAAGTTGTCGAGCACGAGCAAGATCCTCTTGTCCGCCAGGTACTCCTTCAACGACGTCTCTATGGGTGTGGCTCCGTGCTCCCGCAGTCCCAGTGCCTGCGCGATCGTCGAGCCCACGAGCATGTCGTCGTCGACCGCGGCCAGGAACACGATGAATACGCCGTCCACGAACTTCGACAGCGAGTTTTCGGCGACCGCGAGGCTGAGACGCGTCTTACCGGTGCCGCCGGGCCCGGTAAGGGTGAGGATCCGGCACGAGTCCAGGAGCTCCGTCACCTCTTCCAACTCGCGGGTTCGGCCGACGAACGGGGTGAGTCCGGCTGGGAGGTTGTGGACCGCTGCGGACATGGTGCGGGGCGGTGGGAACTCGGTCCGGAGTCCATCGATGCACAGTTGATACAGACGTTCGGGGCGTTCCAGATCCTTCAGGCGGTGCTCACCCAGATCCACCAGACGGACGCCGCCCTCGGAAAGATCGGCGAGCAGGGCCACGGTCGTATCGGAGAGCAGTACCTGGCCCCCGTGCCCGACCGACGAGATGCGTGCCGCTCGATGGACGTCGATGCCCCCGTAGTTGTCGCCCACGAGCTTGCCGGCGCCGGTGTGTATGCCCATGCGCACGCGGAGCTCGATGCCGCCGCCCCAGTCTTCCGATGCGAGCGCCCGTTGGGCGGCGGCCGCAGCCTCGACGGCCTGTTGGGGAGTGACGAAGACCTCGAAGAAAGCGTCTCCCTCGGTTCCCACTTCGATGCCTCCGGCTGCCGCGAAGACTTCTCTCAAGAGCGCGTGGTGACGAGCGAGGACGGCCTCGAAGCGGTCCCCGAGCTCGTGCACGAGACGCGTCGATCCCTCGATGTCGGTGAACAAGAACGTGACGGTCCCGGTTGGCAGCGAGGTGGGCGAACTCATCTGAGCATCATCACGTATTCACGAGTCGATCGGTCATCGGAACCGTGCCATCTTCCGCGCCCGTACCAAGCGGGTCAAGCAGGTACAGACCACTCATCCCGGTGGTCGAGAAGACTGGCGACCGCTTCCGGCGGCACGAACGAGCTCCAAGAACGCGTTCGCGACGGTCCGGCCCGCGGCGGCCTGGGTCGAGAGATGGTGCTCGGCCTCGGCCAGCACGGCTTCCTTCGATTTGCCCCAGTCCGCGGCCAGGTCGGGGACCTCGTCGCACCACGCCGCGACGATCTCCCGCGTGACCTCGAAGTGGAACTGGACGCCGTACGCGTTCGTCCCGGCCCTGAACGCCTGAACGCGTACGTCCTCGCCTTCGAACAGCAGCTCGGTGCCGGCCGGGAGTTGACACTCGTCCTCGTGGAACTGGAACACCGTCGCGGCGGGTGCGAAAGCGGCCAGCACGGGATCCTCCATCCCGGCGCTCGTCGCCTTCACCGGCAAGAAGCCGATCTCCCGCAGGGGCGCCGGACGGACGCCGGCCCCCAGGGCGCGGGTCAAGACCTGCGCCCCGAGGCAAACCCCCAGGACGGGTACCTCGGTCGCCACGGCGGCTCCGACCAGCGACCTCACGTCCTGCAGGAACGGGTAGCCGTCGAGATCGTCGGCGTTCATCTCGCCCCCGAGCACGATCAGTCCGGACACTTCGGACACATCGGGAAGTTGGTCCTGCGACCAAGCGTCGACATAGCGCCACGCGATGTCCGCATCGCGCAGCACGTCCTCGATGACCCCGAGGGGGGCCGATCCCTGATGACGGATGCAAACGAGGGGGTTCATCCCCGTAACGCTACGACCTCGCGCGGTTCTCCGTAGGCCAGAGTGGCCAGCGCGGCACCACATCGCGCGCCGCAACGACCTTGACCCTCAACAGGTCAATCCATACGTTGTCACGGGCTACACGAAGACCTGGCTCGCTTGGGGCGGGCCGCCGAGGGAAGGGGGTTCCATGCCCGACGAGCATGATGTCCTACAGAGGCAGAAGGGCGTCACTTATCGGCAGGCGGACGACGACTACTTCCAGCAACGGCAGCTCAAACGGGTTGCGGGGGTTTGGGCCCTCTGGGCTCTCGGCGTCGGAGCCGTCATCTCGGGCGATTTCTTCGGTTGGAACTTCGGACTGGCGGAGGGCGGTTTCGGCGGCCTCCTGGTAGCCACCCTCGTCATCACCGTCATGTACGTCGGCCTCTGTTACTCCATCGCAGAGATGGCGCCTGCCCTGCCGCATACCGGCGGGGCCTATTCGTTCGGTCGCTCGGCGATGGGCCCGTGGGGTGGGTTCATCACCGGTCTCGGCGAGAACATGGAATACATCCTCACGCCGGCCGTGATCGTCGTCGGCATCAGCGGCTACATGGACGCGATCTCGGCGGACCTCTTCGGGTTCTCCATGCCTCTGTGGGGCTGGTGGCTGATCTTCTACGGGATCTTCGTCGGCCTGAACATCATGGGGGCCGAGATCAGCTTCAAGTTCGCGATCACCATCACGTTCGTCGCCCTCGGGATCCTGGCGATCTTCTACGTCGCCGCGATCCCCAACTTCAGTTGGAGCAACCTGACCAACATCGCGCCGGAGAGCGGCGGCTCCAAATGGTTCCCGTTCGGGTGGGCGGGGGTGTTCCCGGCCTTGCCCTTCGCGATCTGGTTCTATCTCGCGATCGAGGAGTTACCTCTTGCGTCGGAGGAGAGCTTCGACCCGAAGCGGGACATGCCCAAGGGGATCCTGTTGGGGATGCTGACGCTGACGGTGACCGCGTTCCTGACGCTGTTCCTCAACACCGGGGTCGCCGGGGCGGAGGAGACCGGTAACTCCCTCGAGCCGCTGTTCATCGGGTTCCAGGCGATCTTCGGTGGGGTCGGGGCATCGATCCTCGCCCTCATCGCCGTCGCCGGACTGGTCGCGAGCTTCCACACGATCATCTATGCGTACGGCCGCAACATCTATTCGCTCAGCCGGGCCGGGTATCTCCCGCACTGGTTGTCGCCGACCCACGGCGAGCGCAAGACGCCGACCGTCGCTCTCCTCGTGGGTGCGGTGATCGGCTTCGGCGCCGCGTTGATCATCGACCGTGTCGGAGGCAACGTCGGGGCGGCGCTGTTGAACATGGCCGTGTTCGGCGCGGTGATCAGCTACGCGATGCAGATGTTCGCGTTCATCCGTCTGCGCCAGAAGCTGCCGAACATCGCCCGCCCATACCTCAGCCCGCTTGGCATCGGCGGCGCCGCGGTCGCCGCGGTCATCGCGATCGTGTCGCTCGTCTCGCTGTTCTTCAACGACGACTACCGGCCCGGCGTAGTCGGAGCCCTGGTGTGGTTCGCCCTGGGACTCCTGTACTTCGCCGTCGCCGGGCGCAACCGGTTGGTCCTGTCGCCGGAGGAGGAGTTCGCCCTGACGAGGGGCGAGCGCGGGCATCCGGAGCTGGGCGACTTCGGGGGTACGTCCGTGACTGCGGGGGTGACCGCGCCGACGACCACGCCGATGGCGACGCCGAGCGGCGGGGATGGAGCGCCTCCCAGCGATGCGAATCCACCGGCGCCGAGGGGCTGAAAGACGGCCGGCCGAGGATCGGGAAGGGGTGATGCGGTGATGGCGGGGAACCTGGACAAGGGCGCCCTCGAGAAGATGGTGCACGACGGGCGCATCGACACCATCCTCGTCGTGTTCCCCGACATGCAGGGCCGCTTCATGGGCAAGCGCGTCATGGGGGAGTTCTTCCTCGAGGACATCCTCGGCGAGGAGGGCATGCACGCCTGCAACTACCTCCTGACCGTCGACGTCGACATGGAGCCCCTTCCGGGATACCGCTTCGCGAACTGGGACAAGGGCTACGGCGACTTCGCCATGGTGCCCGACATGGGCACCATGCGCGTGGTCCCGTGGCTCGAGAAGACGGCGCTCGTTATCTGCGATCTCCAGACGGAAGAGGGAGAGATCGTCGAGGTCGCTCCACGCCAGATCCTCAAGCGCCAGCTCGAGCGCGCCAAGGACAACGGCTACCGGGTGATGTGTGGCTCGGAGCTCGAGTTCTTCCTGTTCAAGGACAGCTACGAGGAGGCGGCGGCCAAGGGCTTCAAGGACCTCGCGCCGCACTCCGACTACATCGAGGACTACCACATCCTTCAAACCACCAAGGACGAGTACCTGATCCGTCAGATCCGCAACGGTATGCAGGGGGCCGCGATCCCGGTCGAGTTCTCGAAGGGCGAGTTCGGCAAGGGCCAGCACGAGATCAACCTCGTGTATGCCGACGCGCTCGAGATGGCCGATCGACACGTGATCTACAAGAACGGCGTGAAGGAGATCGCGGCGCTCAACGATCGAGCCGTCACCTTCATGGCCAAGTACACGATGGATGAGGCCGGCTCCTCGTTCCACCTGCACTCGAGTCTGTGGAACGAGAAGGGGACCGATTCCCTCATGTGGGACAAGAAGGCCGAGCACCATATGAGCGAGCTCTTCCGTCATTACCTCGGGGGCCTCGTGGCGACCGGACGAGAGCTCGCCTGGATGTACGCGCCGTACGTCAACTCCTACAAGCGCTACCAGCCCGAGTCGTGGGCTCCCACGGCCCTCGCATGGGCCATCGACAACCGCACCTGCGGTTACCGGGTAGTCGGTCACGGCAAGAGCTACCGGGTCGAGTCCCGCATCCCGGGAGCCGATGCGAATCCCTACCTCGCCTTCGCCGCGCAGATCGCCGCCGGTCTGCACGGTATCGAGGGCCGGATCGAGCCACCCGACATGCTGCGTGGCAACGCCTACGAGGCGACCGATGTAGAACGGGTGCCGTGGAACATCGTGGAGGCGACCGAGGAGCTCGAGCGATCGGAGGTCGCAAAGAAGGCCTTCGGCGACGAGGTCCACTTCCACCTGGTGAACACGGCGAAGCAGGAGTGGGCGCGTTCGAACCAGGTCATCACGGATTGGGAGCTGCAGCGCAATTTCGAACGCATCTGAGCGCATGCGGCCGCTGATCGGCGTCACCGCCTACGTCGAGCGCGCCCGGTGGAACGACTGGGATGTCGACGCGGCGCTGGTTCCGCTGACCTACGTGAGCGCGATCGAGCACGCGGGGGGACGACCCCTGATCGTGCCGCCGAGCGACGAGGGCGTCGACGAGACCCTGGACGCGCTCGACGGCATCATCTTCTCGGGTGGTGCCGACCTGGATCCCGGCCTCTACGGCGCCCGGCCCCATCCCGAGACCGGCTCGGTCAGGCCGGACCGGGATCGGTCCGAGACCGCCCTGATGGAGGGCGCCCTCGAGCGAGGGTTGCCGATGCTCGCCATCTGCCGGGGGATGCAGCTGTTGAACGTGGTCAAGGGCGGGGACCTCGAGCAGCACCTTCCCGACCGCACGGATGCATCTCACACCGCGGTGGGCGAGTTCACACACCACGACATCGAGATCGACGCCGGCAGCCGGCTCGGGGGGATCGTCGGCGATCGCCGGCCGGTTCCCTCCCACCACCACCAGGCCCCCGGGCGGGTGGGCGGCGGTTTGCGCGTCGTCGCCAAAGCGCCCGACGAAACGATCGAAGCCGTCGAGGACCCGGCCGCAGCCTTCTGCGTCGGCGTCCTGTGGCATCCCGAGGAGGGGGAGGATCGAGCCCTGTTCGAGGCCCTCGTGCAGGAGGCGACGATCTACGCCAAGGAGCGCAGGTGAACCAGGTCGTCAACCCGGCCACCGAAGAGACGATCGCCGAGCTCGACGAGCCGGGCGTCGACGAGTTGAACGCGGCGGTCGCGCGAGCCAAGGCCGCCTTCCCGGCCTGGTCTGCCGTCTCGCCCCCGGACCGCATCCGGCTGATGCGTCGCGTAGCGGCGTTGATCGAGGAGAACGCCGAGGACCTCGCTCGTCTCGAGACCCGCAACGTCGGGAAGCCCATCTCGGATTCGCGCGGCGAGGTCGCCATGGTCGCCGACGTCTTCCACTACTACGCCGGCGCGATCGACAAGCACCACGGCGAGACCATCCCGGTCGCCGGAGGGGTCGATATGACCTTCCGCGAACCGCTCGGGGTCGTCGGTCTCATCACCCCATGGAACTTCCCGCTGAACATCGCAAGCTGGAAGGTTGCACCGGCGCTCGCGTGCGGGAACACCGTCGTGCTCAAGCCCGCCGAGATCACCCCGCTGTCTTCGATCCGACTCGGCGAGCTCATCGTCGAAGCCGGCGTCCCCGAGGGCGTGATGAACGTCGTCGCCGGTAAGGGCAGCATCGTGGGCCAAGCCATGTGCGAGCACGATGACATCTCCAAGATCGGTTTCACGGGCTCAACCGAAGTCGGTGCCAACGTCATGCGAGCCGCGGCCGGCACCATCAAGCGCGTCACGCTGGAGCTCGGCGGGAAGTCGGCCAACATCGTGTTCGCCGATGCAGACCTCGAGCGCGCTGCGTCGGCCGCGCCCTATGCCGTCTTCGGCAACGCCGGCCAGGACTGTTGCGCGCGCAGCCGCATCCTGATCGAGCGACCGGCGTTCGACCGGTTCGCGGAGCTGCTGGCCGATTCGACGGCGGCGCTGCGGGTGGGCGATCCGGAGGAAGAGAAGACCGAGATGGGCCCTCTCATCTCGGCCACGCAGCGGGAGATCGTGTCGTCCTACGTCGAGGGCGACGTCATCTTCCGGGGCGAGGCTCCGACGGGCCCGGGCTTCTGGTATCCGCCGACGCTGCTGGGGCCGTTGTCCAACGACGCCCGCCAGGCGCGCGAGGAGATCTTCGGCCCCGTCGCCGTCCTGGTCCCCTTCGAGGACGAGGCCGATGCGATCCGGATCGCCAACGACACGCCCTATGGGTTGTCGGGCTCGGTATGGACCCGCGACGTCGGTCGCGCGATGCGCGTCGCGCGCGGCGTCCAGGCGGGAGTGCTCAGCGTGAACTCGAACACGTCGGTGCGCGTCTCGACCCCGTTCGGGGGGATGAAGCAGTCGGGCTTCGGCCGCGAGCTCGGCATGCACGGGCTCGATGGCTATTCCGACGTCAAGAACGTCTTCGTGGCGACGGAGGAGTGATGGGTCGACTCGACGGCAAGGTCTGCGTGATCACCGGGTCGGCCGGGGGCATCGGTCGCGAGGCCGCGCTGCTGTTCTCGGAGGAGGGGGCTTCGATCTGCGTTGCGGACGTCAACCAGGAGGCCGGGGAGAAGACCGCCGCGGAATGCCGCAACGCTTTCTTCGTGTCGGTGGACGTCACCGATCCCGAGAGCGTCGGGGACATGTACGCGGAGACCGCCAACCGCTTCGGCGGCATCGATGTCCTGTACAACAACGCCGGGATCATGCCGGCGGACGACTCGTCGGTGCTCGATACCGACCTCGACGCCTGGGATCGCGTGCAGGAGGTCAACACCAAGGGGGTGTTCCTGTGCTGCAAGTACGGGATCCCGCACCTGCTCGAGCGCGGCGGGGGTTCGGTGATCAACGTCGCGTCGTTCGTCGCTTTGATGGGGGCAGCGACGTCGCAGATCTCTTACACGGCCAGCAAGGGAGCCGTGCTGGCGATGAGCCGAGAGCTCGCGGTCGAGTTCGCGCGGAAGGGCGTGCGGGTCAACGCGTTGTGTCCGGGCCCGGTCGAGACGCCGCTGTTGATGCGCTTGTTCGACGAGACGCCGGGTGCGTACGAACGACGGCGTGTGCACCTGCCGATGGGGCGGCTCGCCCAGGCGCGGGAGATCGCGAACGGCGCGCTCTTCCTCGCCAGCGACGAGTCCAGTTATGTGACGGGCTCGACCTTCCTGGTCGACGGGGGTCTGACGGCGGCGTACGTCACCGACGAATAGGGCTCAGGCGGAAAGGCCGAAGTCGTCGCTTCCGGCGCGCTCCTTCACCTCGCGCCAGGCTCGGCCCAGGTTCAGCGTCCAGCCCACACCGAAGACCTGCGGACTGACGAAGCCCCCGTACGGATCCCACAGCCGCTCGCGGACGCGCTCGACCGTCGGCACGCGGAAGTCGTACGGGACCACTCCGGCCACCTGACCGTTCCACTCGCGTTCGTCGGCGGGCTTCTGGAGCTCCTTGTAGATGGCGGCCGCGGCGAACGCGAACCAGACCCACTGCAGCAGCTTCGATAGGCCCCCGCGCTCCCGTCCGGCCATGGCACCTCCAACGTCTCGATCGGAGGATCCACCCTAGCGAAGCCTCGACCCCGAGGCGTTACGGTGGATCGAGCTGGGTACGACGACGGGAGCGACGGATGGCGTGTCACACGCCACGAGCCCGCCCGGGAGGCGATATCTATGGCAGATCGATCGATCCTCAGTGACGACAACGAGACCAAGCGGCGGGAGATCATCGAGGGCCTGACCCGCGCCTACTGGATGGAGATCGAGACCGTGATGAGCTATATCGCGGCCTCGACCAACCCCGACGGAGTGCGCGCTCAAGAGGTCATCGAGAGCCTCAAGCGGGACATCGCCGAGGAGCTCGGCCACGCGCAACAGTTCGCGCAGAGGATCAAGGAGCTCTACGGGCAGGTGCCCGGCTCGCTCGAGTTCAAGGCGGAGCAGAACTACCTCCAGCCCGGCCCGGATCAGACCGATCTGACCGGTCTCATCAGGGGCGTCATCCAGGCCGAGAGGGGAGCGGTCGATCACTACACGCGTCTGATCGAGCTCTGCGACGGCGTCGACTACGTCACGCAGGACATGGTCATCCAGATCCTCAAGGACGAAGAGGGCCACCTGCGGCTGTTCGAGGGTTTCCTGAAGGAGTTCGAACCCCGAGCTTGACGCTCGCACGGCCCGGCTATGTGGTCAGACGGCCTCGCACTTGTTCGAGGACCCAATCGGGCCGGTAGGTGATCTGGGCCCACGTGAAGCGCAGTACCCGCCACCCCAGCGCCATGAGCTCAGCGTCTCGTGCTCGGTCGCGCTCGAAGCTCGTGGGGTCCATGTGCGACCCGTAGCCATCGCATTCGATGGCCAGCTTCAACAGGGGGTAGGCAAGGTCGATGTGGATCAACCCACTCGGAAGCTCCACGGCGAACTCCGGCACCGGCGCCGGAAGGCGACTGCTCCGCATCAACCGCCGGAGCGGGTCCGCGAGATCGATCTGAGTCGAGGCCCTCATCGGGGTCCTCTGTTCCATCGCCCTCCGTACCGTGGCGATGCCACGATGTCGGTGGGTCCATGGCTCGTCCAACAACAGCCACATCTGACCGAAGAAGGTCCCGCGCCTCCGGATGGCCTGGTCGAGCACACTGTCTCCGTGCTCGTTACCGCCGGCGATCAGATCGAAGACCGTTCGCGGCATCGACGTGACCCGGATCCCTCCGACGTTGGCGGCGTGGCTCAACACGCAGTGGCCAACTCGATGGACGATGACGCCATCCGGGGGCCGTCGCCATGCGCCGTTGGTCGAGAGGTGGATCGCCTTGGTAGAGAAGCCCTCGAACCTCCACCGGCGCGCCGCCGTCAGATGGGAGGCGACCGCGGATCGGCCCGCCCACGCGAGAGCTGAGAACACCTTCTGTTCCCAGGTTGGCGGGATTCCGGCGATCCGATAGACGCTGGGGCGGACACGCCTCCATCGACCTTCGAGCAGTAGGCGGTCTATCTGTCGCCGACTCAGTCCGAGCGCGAGCGCTTCGTCCCGATGGATGCATCCGAACTGGGCCTGCATCCGGCGGCGAACTGCCTCCTCGGGGCGTCGAGTGTGCGATGAACCACCCATATGGTGGTTGATGTTGCGCTCGTCGCCATCCGCCGTCTGTGCCGGGGGCCACACGCGAGGAGGGCCCCCTTGCGGGGGCCTCCGGTGTTGCTGGTTGCGTGGGCGGCACGCCCACGTGGTGCTGGGCTAGAAGTCCATGCCTCCGCCGTCGGGCATCGCCGGCATCGGCGGGGTCTTCTCCGGCTTGTCCGCCACGATCGCCTCGGTCGTCAGGAACAGCGCCGCGATCGAAGCCGCGTTCTGCAGCGCGGAGCGCGTGACCTTGGCGGCGTCGATGACGCCCGCCTTGTACAGGTCGACGTACTCACCGGTTGAAGCGTTCAGACCTTCCTCCGGTCCGAGCGTCCGGATCTTCTCGACCACCACGCCACCCTCGAGCCCGGCGTTGCGGGCGATCACCTTCACCGGCTCCGAGAGGGCCTTGCGCACGATGTACGCGCCGGTCTTCTCGTCGGCGTCGAGGTCGGCCTCTGCCTTCTCGACGCCTTCGATCGCACGGAGCAGCGTGACGCCCCCGCCGGCGACGATGCCTTCCTCGACCGCTGCCTTGGTGGTCTGGACGGCATCCTCGATGCGGTGCTTCTTCTCTTTCAGCTCGACCTCGGTCGCCGCCCCCACCTTGATGACGCCGACGCCGCCGGCCAGCTTCGCGAGTCGCTCCTGCAGCTTCTCCCGGTCGTAGTCGGAATCGCTGCGCTCGATCTCGGCCTTGATCTGGTTCACGCGCCCGCTGATGTCCTCTGCGGAACCGCCACCCTCGACGATGGTCGTGTCGTCCTTCGTGACGACGACCTTGCGGGCCGACCCCAGCATGTCCAGCGTCACGCTCTCCAGCTTGAGGCCGATCTCCTCGGAGATCACCTGGCCGCCGGCGAGGATCCCGATGTCCTGCAACATCGCCTTGCGACGGTCGCCGAAGCCCGGCGCCTTCACCGCCACGGCCCGGAACGTGCCCCGGATCTTGTTCACGACCAGAGTCGCGAGAGCCTCGCCCTCGATGTCCTCGGCGACGATCAGCAGAGCCTTGCCGGCCTGCATCACCTTCTCGAGAACGGGCAGGAGATCGCGTACCGCGCTGACCTTCTGGTTGATGATGAGGACGTAGGGGTCCTCGAGGACGGCTTCCATCCGCTCGGCGTCGGTGACGAAGTAGGGGCTGATGAAGCCCTTGTCGAACCGCATCCCCTCGACGAGCTCGAGCTCGAGCCCGAAGGTGTTGGACTCCTCGACCGTGATGACGCCGTCCTTGCCGACCTTGTCCATGGCTTCGGCGATGGCCTCGCCGATCTCGCCGTCGTTGTTCGCGGAGATCGCGGCGACCTGAGCGATCTGGTCCCGGCCCTCGACGTCGCGCGACTGCGCCTTGATCGTATCGACCACCGACTGGACGGCCTTCTCGATGCCGCGCTTGAGGGCGATGGGGTTCGCTCCCGCAGCGACGTTGCGCAGGCCCTCGCGGACCATCGCCTGGGCGAGCACGGTCGCCGTGGTCGTACCGTCACCGGCGACGTCGTCGGTCTTCTTGGCTACTTCCTTGACGAGCTCGGCTCCGATGCTCTCGTACGGGTCCTCGAGCTCTATCTCCTTCGCGATCGAAACGCCGTCGTTCGTGATCGTGGGAGCGCCCCACTTCTTCTCGAGCACGACGTTGCGCCCCTTGGGTCCCAAGGTGACCTTGACCGTGTCCGCGAGCTGGTTCATGCCCCGCTCGAGGGCACGCCGGGCCTCCTCATCGAAAGCAAGGATCTTCGGCATGGGCTACCTCCTGTGGTCCTACCTGGTTAGCACTCTGGCTATCTGAGTGCTAAGAGTAGCGCCAGCCCCGGACTATGCGCAAACCGGCCCTCAGATCGTCCCCGCCCCGGCCACGAGCGCCACGGCCAGCAGGGCGCAGCCGTTCACCAGGCGGGCGGCCCGACCCTCGGCGAGGGCCTGGACCCGGTCAACCAGCTCGGACGCCGCCTCTTGGTCGCGCGCTCCGGCGGCCAGGATCACCGACAGGCCGCGCGCCAGCCCGAACGGTCCGACGATCAGCGCTCCCCGCGCCGGGTCGGCGGTGAGGAAGGCCCCGACCGAGACGGCCACGAAGGTTCCGAAGCTGAGGAAGGTGAGGAACCCCACGCCGAGGCCGATCCCGTAGAGCGTCGCGGCGACCGGCGGTGGATAGAACGTGCGCCACCATTCCGGTACCTGTCTGTGCCGGTCGGGGACCGGGACCCGCACGCCGAACAGCTCTCGGGCCGCGTAGAGGAGGGCGATCCCGACGACCAGCGCTCGGCCGACCGGCCCCCATGGGGCGCGCGCCAGGAACCCGATGCCACCCAGCAGCCCTCCGAAGGCTGCGGCGGTGAGCGTGGTGGCCACCACGTGTAACACGACCGAGATCCAGTAGCGGCGGTTCCGTCCCCCGTGGACCACGGGGGTGATGGTCTCCACCATCGAGAGACCTCAGGGCGAGAAGAGGGTCGACAGTCCCGCGATCGCCGAGGCGATCATCAGGGTGACGTCGACCGAGCTCAGCAACGCGTTCCCGTGTCGCGGTACCCGATGCAGAACACGCGCCGGCCGTCGTAGCAGTAGCCCCTGACGGATGCATCACCGTTGATCCGCGTGCGCGAGTACGAGCAGCAGTCGTAGATGCGCCTGATGCGACCACCGCAACAGCGGGACCAACCGCCGCCGAACCGGGGGTTCTTCACGCGTGGATACAACGACGGAACCACCTGCTGGCAGACCTTGCGCCGGCGCTGCCTCCGGAACCTGTAAAGGTTGCCCTTGTCGTCGACCGGATATCCGTACTTCGGATGCAACGGCCTGCCGTACCGATCGAGCCGGGTGCGGGGATGGAACGGGTGGGGACAAGAACCGGTCGTGAACGTATGCCCGCACAGGTGGTACGCCTCCGCGCGACCGGGATCGAGGGCCGCGACGACCACCGATCCGCCCACGAGTGCTACGACGCCGGTGCCGAGCCGTCCGAGGAACGATCTCCGCGTCTTGCGTTCGGCCAATCTGACGGCCGCGTTCTCCATTGCGCCTTCGATCACTCCGTCCCTACG
>WHSQ01000420.1 GCA_009380005.1 Actinomycetota bacterium
TGAGGATGGCGTTCATGGTGTCTTCGACGGCCAGGATGAAGCAGGCGCTGGCCTGGGCCGGCACGCCCTTCACCCCGATGTTGAACCAGACCGGCGAGTTGAACGCCGCCCGCTGGTGGAGCAGGAGGTACTTCAGCTCGTCACGGAAGGCGTCGGCCTCCGCCTCATCGAGGAAGTAGCCGTCCCGCATGCCCCAATCTGCGATCGTGTCGGCCACCCGGTCGATGACCTGCTTGAGCGACGACTCCCGCCCCGGCGTGCCCAGCTGCCCCCGGAAGTACTTCTGGGCGACGATGTTGGTGGCGTTCTGCGACCAGGTGACCGGGAACTCCACCCCGGGCTGGAAGAAGGCGTCGCCACCGGACTTGTAGTTGGGGATCCGGGCGTCACGGCGCTCCCACTCCACCGAGTCGTAGGGATGCTCCCCCGCCCGGGTGAAGTGCCGTCGAATGCCGATTCCCACCTGGTCCGGCGCCATCGCCATATCGGCGTACCTCCTCGAAAAAGACCGACCCTGGAGTGCTGCTCCGAAACTCGCCGCTTCCGCCTCAACCACAAGATGTTGTGGTCGGTTGGGGGGCGGACCACGAGATCGGGTGTAATTACAGCATCCAAACTACATGGGCGTCAACAGAGTCGGACCCGTGAAGCGGCAGGTCAGAGGGCGTTCGCGATTGTTTGCAAATGTGCACGCGTGCACAAGCGCGGCCCTTCGGATCAAGCGGGGGGAGTCGCC
>WHSQ01000421.1 GCA_009380005.1 Actinomycetota bacterium
GATCAGAGCGTGATGGTGCTCTCGAGGGCGAGGCCACCCTCGATCGCTTTGAGCGTGGCCTCGACGACGGCGGGATCGAACTGTTTGCCCGCCGAACCCGTCAGCTCCGCCAGCGCCTGGTCCGGGGTCAGAACCTCGCCGTAAGGTCTCTCGGTGGTCATCGCGTCGTAGGCGTCGGCGACGAAGATGACCCTCGATCCCAGCGGGATGTCGCCCTCGGCGAGCCCCTTCGGGTAGCCCCGTCCGTCCCACCGTTCGTGGTGATACAGGACCAACGGAACCAGCTCGTCGCAACCCGGGACCCGCGCCAGGATGCTGGCCCCCAGGATCGGATGCAGGCGCACGAGGTGAAGCTCCTGTTCGGTGAGCGGGCCGGACTTGCGCAAGATCTGATCGGGGATGCCGATCTTGCCGACGTCGTGCATGCGACCGGCGCGGACCAACAGCTCGAGCGTCTCGTCCTCAAGCCCCATGACGCGCCCGATGCCGGCAGCCGTATCCGCGACGCGGAGCGAATGACCGCCCGTGTAGGTGTCGTGCTCGTTGACCGTCGCCATCAAGGATTCGAGGGCGAGGTGCAGATCGCCGGACGCGGTCGGCTGGGGGCGGCGGCTCAACAGTCTCGACAATCCCGGCATGGCGGCCCTCTCCGATGACTAGTTCTGTCGGGCTATCGGCACTGGCCCGCTCGGGCTTGAGGCGTAGGGTTGCCCGGATGGCGCACCCACCCGGATCC
>WHSQ01000422.1 GCA_009380005.1 Actinomycetota bacterium
TGATGAGCGACGCCATCGATCGTACCGAGCCGGCGGTAGATGGCTACCGCCTGGGCGTGAGTCGGCCGGACCTGGAAGTGCTGGACCTGCCCACGCCGGAGGAGGTCTTCGGGGTCACAAGACTGGGAGCGTGGGGCGTCATCAGGTTGGTGATAGGTCCCAGCCTCATCGCATTGGGCATCTCGGTCGGCAGCGGTGAATGGCTGCTCGGACCACTCAGCGTAGGGCAGTTCGGGTTCGTTGGAGTGGGCGTGTTCATCACCATTTCGATCCTCCTCCAGACCTTCTACAACATCGAACACTCGCGTTATATCCTGGACAGGCGAAGTGCCGGTGGTGTTCTTTGGTCGCACCCCTCCCGGTTACCTGTTCTGGGTCCCCTTCTCGGTGCTGGTCATACTCTTTTCGTTCATTTGGGGAGGATGGGCCAAGTCGGCCGGTGACGGGCTCTTCGCCCTCTTCACCGGGCGACTGGTGGAGACGGCTTCCGACATCGCTCTCAGAGACTGGCTGGCCACTGGGCTTCTGTTGCTGGTCTTCGTCATAGCCGCCCTGTCTCGTGTGGTAACCCGCGGTCTCGAGCTGGTCAACTGGGTGATCGTCGGCTTCGTCGTCATTCTCTTGTTGGTCATGGATATCCTGCTGGTGCCGGGCAGCGTCTGGCTGGAGGGCATCAGGGGGCTGTTCACTCCCGCCCGACCACCGGCAGGGATCAGTGCCACCGAGATTGGAGGT
>WHSQ01000423.1 GCA_009380005.1 Actinomycetota bacterium
TCTTGAGAGGGAACCTACGCCCGTCCTCATTTACACCGAGGCTGCGACGCGACCCCCACCACGGCGTGTTGGGCCACGGCAGCAAGCACGATTAGCCGGTATGGGGATATCCATCTAACCGGAGTAATCTGAGCTCGTGGGTCATCCGCGGGCGGGCGTGCACTACCCGCGGTCCGTGGGCGAGTTGCAGGCCTGGTTGCGGACCGACGCGGACTGCGTGGACTACCTGGAGTGGCTGGTGCGCCACGAGGCGCCGGTGCGCCGTGAGGCGCTGGAAACCGAAGGAGGTGTGAGTCCTCCTCGCCGGGTTGTCGCAGCAGCCCGGTAGGAGCTGAGCGCAGTCCGACCCGGGAGACGCTGGGGAAGGCGGGAAGCAGCGCTGACAAAGCCGGGACGGCTTGGTACTGCCAGACGGGTCGGGTCCGGCGAGCGAGATCAGACGGTATACGTGAGGAACCAGTGGTAAAGCTCCGTAAGCGTGGCACCGGCTCAAATTTGGTGGATATGGGCCGGGGTGCAGTGCACGGTCTGCTCGTTGGGCGGGCCGACTCTGAAGCCGACTTAGCGTGTCGGCCAGGAGGCCACGGTGAAGGTCTGCGGCGTAGCCGTGGCGATGCTGCCGGGGCAAAGCTGGGTGCCAAGCTGATCGATCGATTCCGTGTGAACACGGGAACCATGTCGTGTCGTTCCCCGCGGTCCGGGATCCATCCGGACGATCGGGATAGGCCCGTCG
>WHSQ01000424.1 GCA_009380005.1 Actinomycetota bacterium
AGGTAAAGGCGCGCGGAGATGAGCTGGCCGTGCTCGAAGAGCGCGAGAGAATCTCAAAGGAGCTCCATGACGGGGTCATCCAATCGATCTACTCGGTCGGGCTCTCCCTTCAGGGTGCCATGTCCGTGGTGGAACGCGATCCCGGAGGGGGTAAGAGACGGATGGACGACGCCATCGACACTCTGGACAACGTCGTTCGCGACGTTCGCGCTTACATCTTCGCGTTGCAGCCCAAGAGCGTGGGAGAGCGAGGACTCAAGAAGGCCATCGAGGAGCTCGTTAAGGACCTCGAAGTCAACGCGCTGGCAGAGGCGACCGTGCAGCTATCGGATGCCGCGCTGGAAATGGTTCCAGAGACCGCGCGCGGCGACTTCATTCAGATCGCTCGTGAGATCCTTTCGAACGTTGCGCGCCACGCGCAGGCGAGCGAGGTATCGGTGTCCTGCGCCGTGCGTGAGGGTGCGACCGTGGTGATGACCATCCAGGACGACGGCATCGGCTTCGATCCCGTCACCGTCCGAAGGGGTCACGGGCTCACCAACATCGAGAAGAGGGCAGAGCGCATCGGAGGCCACCTGATCATTACCAGCGGACAGCCGAAGGGCTCGGTGCACACGCTTTCGCTTCCAGGGAAAAGAGATCGCAATGGCTGAGGCTCTCAAGGTGATGCTCGTAGACGACCACGAGATCGTGCGGCAAGGACTGCGCGCGCTGCTCGAGGCGGAAGACGACA
>WHSQ01000425.1:0-427 GCA_009380005.1 Actinomycetota bacterium
CGGTCGGTGAAGGCGAAGATTCGTGCTCTGACCCGCAAGACATCGCAACATGATCTCGGGTTCGTGCTGACCGGACTGAACATGGTCATGCGCGGGTGGGCCAACTACTTCAAGCATGCCGTGGCGAAGAACGTCTTCGCCATGCTGGACAACTTCGCCTGGTGGCGAGTGATCCGCATGCTACAAGTACGGCACCACTGGAGATGGAAAGACGTCCGCCGCCGGTTCACCACCCCCACCGGGCGGTGGCTACCGATCACAGCGGGCGACACCGAGCTGCGACGCATATCAGCGATACCGGTCACCCGGTACCGCTGGCGAGGCAGCAAGATCCCCAACCCATGGATCTCCAACCCAGCCTGACGACAGACACCGTGGAGAGCCCGTTGCGTGGAGACACGCACGGCGGGTTCGGCGAGAGGTCCGG
>WHSQ01000425.1:437-733 GCA_009380005.1 Actinomycetota bacterium
GAGCAATCCCGGCACCGCGCTCCGGGCCTACTCAGCGTAAGTTGATCTAGTTTTTGGATTGGGTGGTGGGTCAGATGTCGGTGTCGGGTTCGGCGTTGGTGGTCTTGAGCGCGGCGTCGTTGGCGGCGTTGAGGGCGGCGAGTTCGTCCGCGGTGAGGGTGTCGAGGTAGGCGTCGAAGTCGGGATGGTCGTGGGGTGGGTGGTGGTTCTGCCAGGAGGTCATGAGGGTCTCCGTTCGGGGTCGGTGAGGGTTAGGTGAGGTAGCCGGCGAGTCGGTTGGGGTAGGCCACTGCGAG
>WHSQ01000426.1 GCA_009380005.1 Actinomycetota bacterium
CCGTTGGAGGCGCCGGTGGTGTGCCAGGCAAGGATGTGGCCCCGCCAGCGGCGTGCGGGCCATGCCCCGCAGCTCGGGCACGGCGCTGTCCTGGAGGTCTTGGGTGAGCCGGTTGAGCCAGCGGGCGGCCACGGCGGGGTCGTCGGCCATGGTGTACAGGTCCCGCAGGCACTCCTTGGCGATCCAGGCGTCGTAGACCTCGCCGTTGGGGTCACCGCGCCCAACAGGCCCGCCAGCCTGCCCTTGCCGTGAGCGTCGAGGCGTTCCGCGGCGGGGGCCAAGAGCTTGCGCGCCCGGTACAGCGGGTCGCCCTTGCGGCCGCGGTGCCCGAGGGTCTCCTGCTGCACGCGGCGGTGCACGGTGTCCACGGCGCGGGTGCCGACGGCGACGACGTGGAAGGGGTCTGCCACCTGCACGGCGTGGCCCAGCTGGCAGGTGAACGCAGCCCGTGAACGGTTCGTGCAGATCGGCCACGGGTCACCTTGACCTGCGCCTTCCACGATTCGGGCCGCTCCGTGAGCCAGCGGTCCAGGTCGGTGGCGTTGCGCCCCTCGAACAGGTCGACCACCCGGCGGCGGCCGATGTCGACCGCGGCGGACACCCACCACGTCGGCGCTGTCGGCGTGGCCTTGAGGAACGAGGTCTCGTCCACGCCCAACATCTCCACGCCGGCAGCCCGGGCGGGGTCCTCGACCAGCGGCGTGCCGTACACAGTGACCGCGGACATCAC
>WHSQ01000427.1 GCA_009380005.1 Actinomycetota bacterium
GTAGGTGACGTGCTCGGACAGGATCTCGGCGACGCTGGGTCGTAGACTCATTGACGGCTCCGGTTGGTCGGGCGGCCCGGCCCAAAAGGCCAACTGACCGCACGGCGGTTCTATGACTGGGAGCGGTTTTACCGCAGCCCGTTGCCACCCGTCGGCCGGAGCCTTTTTCGACCGAGCGCAGCGAGGTCCCTACGCGAGGCTTCGCCTCAAAGGAACCCGTGGAGGAACCGGAGCGTCAGGTACAACTTGTCGGTCTGAGGCGAAGCCTCGTTAGTTAGTGGCAGGCGACAGCACTGCGTCCCGGTTCTTCCTCCCTGGGCCTGACTCGACCTGTTTGGCCTGGTAATCGACGATGCTGTTTCCTGACTGATCCTGGTTCGTTTGTGGCTCTACTGATCTCTTCCTTATTCGAGGATTGGCAAAGGATTGGCAATTCACTGGCGTCGAAAGGTCGTCTCCTGCCATGCGCTTCTTCGCTAAATGTCGCTGCAGGAGCCGGAGGCGGTGATGTCCTTGGGCAGTAACGTCGACGTCGTGGTAGTCGGCGCGGACGACCGCGGGCGATGCGTTCGCGGTCGTTCAGCCGGAACGCTAGTCGCTGCTATGCCGCCCGCCTGCGGGCCGCCACGGTGTTCAGAGACTGCCGCTCGAAATTCTTGGTCCTCCGGTTCCGCCGGGGCGAGGGCTCCAGAGATCTACAGCGACAGTCCATAACCGCAATCATCCAC
>WHSQ01000428.1 GCA_009380005.1 Actinomycetota bacterium
CTTCCAGACGGGGATCATAGTGGTCCCTGTCCGGAAACCTCGGGGCCCCCTAGATCGCGCGGGCTTGCTCGGTGTGGCTGGCGTAGTCGCTGCCGTTGAGGGTGAAGTAGCGCAGGGCGGGGAACTCGGCTTCGATCCAGTTTAGCCAGCTGGCATAGGTTGGGGTGAACACGAACTCGACGTGTTGGCCTCGCGCCACTATCGGACTTCGCGGCGGCGGTAGGGCGAGAAGTTGTCGCAGATGACGTACAGCCGCTGGTCGGGCCAGCGGGCTTGGAGAACCCTGAGGAACGCGAGGAATTCGTTCCAGCGTTTGCGTTCGCGGATGCGATAGATCAGCTGGTTGCTGGCCAGATCGAGCGCGCCGAGCACCCCGTGGGGGCGGGTATAGGTCGCCCGCAACCGCACGGGATGGCCCTGGGTGAACGAGCCCCGGCCCGGCTGGGGGTGGAGGTTTGAACGGTCCGAACTCGTCGACGCAGATCACCCGCCCGTCCGCGGGCGGGTGATCTGCGTCATGATGCGGTTCTTCTCGGAGAACCGGTCAGCGCCGCGATGTCTTGCACCGACCGGGCTTGGGCCGACATTTGCACGATCATGGCCCGGCGCAGCCGCACCGGTGCGCGGGTGCTTCGGGTGATGCCCACCAGCCGGTGGTTCTCCTCATCGGTCAGCGGTCGGGCGAACACTTCGGGTCGGCGTGCCACCAGCCACCTCCTGCTGA
>WHSQ01000429.1 GCA_009380005.1 Actinomycetota bacterium
TCTTGAGAGGGAACCTACGCCCGTCCTCATTTACACCGAGGCTGCGACGCGACCCAAATGGAGCTGCCTATTGCGGGTAACTCTCTCGCTCGTTCTCGCCTTGCCCGCCACTCCAGCCCATCTTTACTCAGTCCGTGTACAGGTTCCCTTGGGATACCGAGGCTGGGTGGCTGCGCAGTTGATCTACATGCCTTGACCTGGTCTTTTGTGTCGGTATGGGGTTACCCGCTTAACGGGTAGGCGTACGAGCAGAAGTACGGGAAGACGCAAGCGAAAGCGAGCAGGTCATGTAGAGTTTCAGGCAAACTCAACAGTCCGGAAAGCGCGGAGTGCCCCAGTGCTCGGGGCTGCGCCCGCGCTGGCCGCCGACATTGGCGCCGACGACCCCTGATCGCGGCTCACCGAAGATGCAGATCAGGCCTCAAAGCTTCTGCTTCGATCACACTCGAAATGTGCGGCCACGTTGGCCCGGTAACGCCGATCTCGGCCCAGTAGGCGCGTTGAGCCGCGACGAGTCGGCCGAGACCGCTGACCGCGTGGCACGTCGGTATCCGTCGGCAGACTCGTCTGAGTGCGGAGCCTGCGGATTGAGCCCCTGGCTGGATACCGTTCATGACCATCAGTGTCGCGGTACGTACGGCATCCAGGACGTCAGCATCGAAGGACCTGGCCAGATCTCCAAACACGGTCTCTGTCCACGGTCGCGGCGACATGAGCCAGCGCA
>WHSQ01000042.1 GCA_009380005.1 Actinomycetota bacterium
GCTACGCCCCGCGCTGGGAAGATTCCGCTTGGGGGCTGGGGCCGTTTCCACCTCCCCCGATGGCGAAGGAGCTTGCGATGTTCGTTCAGGTGTTGCGGGGACACGCCATCGATCGTGACGGCGTGATGCGACAGCTCGACCGGTGGCGGGAAGAGCTGACCCCGGGCGCGGAGGGCTGGCTGGGCACTACCGCCGGCATCACGGATGACGATCGTTTCATCGCTTCGTTCCGTTTCGACACCCAGGAGTCGGCTCAGCGCAACAGCGATCGAACCGAGCAGGACCAGTGGTGGAACGAATTCTCCAAGTTCGTGGACACACCGCGGTTCTGGGATTGCACACTGGTCGATCAGTACAAGGGGGGCGGTTCGGACGAAGCGGGTTTCGTTCAGGTCATCATGTGCCGCGTGCTGCACCCTGAGGAGTTCAGGGAGACGGTCAGAAGCATGGCGGCTGCTCCCCGCGACGACGTCATCGGTGGTGTCGTCGCGTGGCTCGGGAGCCGCTTCACCGAGTTCGTCTATTTCACCTCGGAGGAAGGAGCCCGGAAGGGCGAGAGCACCACGGGCCAACAGGCAGCTCTGGAGCTCATCTGGCCCCGGACCGAAGACATCGAGTACTTCGATCTCCGAACCCCTTGGTTCGCGAGCCCGTCGTCCTGAGATCCACTATCCCGTGGAGGCCGCGAAATGGTCGGACGACTATCCCAGCACCTAGCGCCAACTATAAGTACCGCATAGGGCAGACTAGAGTGGTGCAACAACGCTTCTCGAACCCCGACGTCGCTCGCAAGATCCTCACCGGCTACAAGAGCTTCGCCGTGGTCGGCTGCTCGAGCGATCCTCACCGGCCGAGCTACGGAGTCGCGCTGTTCCTTCGTGGGCAGGGCTACCGCGTGCTTTGCATCAATCCCAACGTCGAGGAGTGCTTCGGCGACGCCTGCTACCCCGATCTCAAGTCGGTGGAAGAGCCGATCGAAGTCGTGGACATCTTCCGTCGACCCGATGCGGTCGGCCCTCACGTCGATGAAGCGATCGAGGTCGGCGCCAAGGCCGTCTGGATGCAGCTGGGAGTCATCAACGAGCCCGCCGCGCAGAAGGCGCTCGATGCGGGCCTCGACGTGGTGATGGACCGCTGCCCCAAGATCGACTTCCCGAGGCTCGTCGGTAGCCGCTGACTCGCGACGTTTGGCACCTGAACCCCCGTAGGGGTGCATCACATGACGAACGCTGTCGTCACCCAGCCGCGCCGCCCTAGCGGCCGGTGGAGCCGAAGCCGCCGCTCCCCCGTTCCGAGTCCGGGAGTTCGGCTACCTCTTCCAGTTCGGCCGTGACCACCGGTTGTACGACCAACTGCGCGATCTTCTCGCCGCGCTCGATGTGGATCGGTTCGTCGGCGTCGAGATTGACGACGATCACCTTGATCTCGCCGCGGTATCCGGAGTCGATCAAACCCGGCGCGTTCACGAGTGCGAGGCCCTCTCGCAGCGCGCGGCCCGAACGCGCCTGGACGAACCCCGCATAGCCGGGTTCGATCGCCACCGCGATCCCGCTCGGAACGGCTGCGCGCTCCCCCGGCTTTACCTCGATCGACTCGGCTGCGTAGAGATCGAGGCCGGCGTCATCCGGACGCGCGTACTCCGGCGCCGGGAGCCCCGGGTCCAGCCGCTTGATCCGGAGCTTCACGGGTTGGGGACGCCCTCGGAGGTCGAGTGACCGTTGACGTTCTTGGGCGGCGATCGCTTCAGGAGGATGCCGAGCTCGCGTTCGAAGTCGGTCAGCTCCTGGAAGTCCTTGTAGACGCTGGCGAAGCGGAGGTAGGCGACCTCGTCGAGGTCGCGGAGCCGTTCCAGGATCTCTCGGCCGATCTCCGACGACGGAACCGGACGTCTGCCGTCGGCGCGCATCGCGTCCTCGACGTCCTCCGCGATCGCCTGGATCTCGGAATCGGCGACGGGGCGGTTCTTGGTCGCCCGGCGGATCCCGTCGACGATCTTCTCCTGCTCGAACGGCTCCTCGAGCCCGCTGCGTTTCACCACCAGCAGCGGCACCTCTTCGGCTCGCTCGAACGTCGTGTACCGGCGGCCGCACCCGATGCACTCGCGGCGACGTCGGATCGACCGGCCCTCCTCGGCCAGGCGTGAATCGACGACCTTGTCTTCTGGGGCGCCGCAGTACGGACAGCGCATCTAGGAACCCCCGATCGGTCCGCCCAAGCCGCCCATCCTAGGCACCCGGTCGCTCCGGCACCAGCCCTCAGGCTCCGCGGGCGTCCTCCCGCAGCTCTTTCAAGGACTTCCTGAGCTTTCGAAGCTTCGCCTGGTAGTCGTCGACCTCCTCGGGCTTGGTCGGCTTGAACCTCAGCACCTTCTCGTCCCGCCGGGACCAGTCGGGGCGGGCGCCGGTGGGCGTCCCGCACAGCGGGCAGGAGGCGGGATCGAGCCTGAGCTCGACCCCGCACTCGCTGCACTTCTTGGCTTTGTCAGCCATGGCCAACCCTTCAGGAGCACCCGCTCGTCGAGCCGCACGACGGGCAGGCGAAACACGAGCCCGCCGGCTGCATCTGGACACCGCACGTTCCGCAGAAGGGCAGCGATCCGGCCCGAGCGTCGACGACCGGCCCGAGGACGATCACACCCTCGCTCGGGGCCTCACCGCCTCCGCCGCTGCCGTTCCCATTGCCGGTCGTGTGGCCGTTGACATCGGTGCCGTTACCGCCGTCGAGCCTCGACTCGATCTCGTTCTGGCGCTCGCCCGAGGTGCGGATGTTCAACGCGTGGCGCGCCGGCTCGTCGAGATACTCGAGCGCCAGGAGGCGGAACACGTAGTCCAGGATCGAGCTGGCGAGGCGGAAGTCCGGGTCGTCGGTCATGCCCGACGGCTCGAACCGGGTCCCGACGAACTGCCTGACGTAGTCGGACAGCGGGACGCCGTACTGCAGTCCCATCGAGATCGTGATGGCGAACGCATCCATGATCCCGGCCAGCGTCGAGCCCTGCTTGGCGACCTTCAGGAAGATCTCGCCCAGGGTCCCGTCGTCGAACTCGCCCGCCGTGAGGTAGCCCTCGGTGTCGCCGACCCGGAACTTGAAGGTCTTCCCCGTGCGCTTCTTCGGCATCTTGTGCCGGACCGGCTGCGCCGTCGGCGCCGCCTCGGGAGCCTTCGCGACCTCCTTCTTGGTCGTCGACAGCGGCTGCGCCACCTTGCAGTTGTCGCGGTAGATGGCGAGCGCCTTGAGGCCCAAGCGCCAACCCTCGACGTAGACCTGCTCGACGTCCTCGACCGTGACGTTCTCGGGCAGGTTGACCGTCTTGGAGATCGCACCCGAGATGAACGGCTGCACCGCAGCCATCATCTTCACGTGGCCCATGAAGTGGATCGAGCGCTCGCCCATCGCGGTGTCGAACACCGGCAGGTGCTCTTCCATCAGGTGCGGCGAGCCGACGACGTGCGAGTTCCCGTCGATGTAGGCGACGACCTCGGAGATCTGCTCCTCGGTGTATCCGAGCTTGCGCAGCGCCCGGGGCACCGTGAGATTGACGATCGACATCGTCCCGCCTCCGACCAGCTTCTTGGTCTTCTTGAGCGCCAGGTCGGGCTCGATGCCGGTCGTGTCACAGTCCATCATCAGCCCGATCGTGTTGTGGCTGACGAAGCCGTTGGCGACATAGGTCACGTTGTCGGGCACCGACAGGTCGTATGTCAGCTCGTCCTCACCGAGCTCGGCCGAGGCTACCGAGTCGTAGAAGAAACCCAAGAGCTTGCCGAGCTCTTCATCGGGAGCCCGCTCATACAGTTCCTGAAGCGCGCGCCGCGACACGTTGCCACGCTTGTTTTCCATCAAGAGCACCCGACGCAACCGGTCGTTCTCGGGCGCAAGCCGGTCGATCAGGGCCCTGGTGACGGGGATGTGATCCTTGCGAGCAGCCTGACGGTTCTCGCTGGACGACACCGCTCTGTTCTTGCGATCACCCATGAAGCCGATCGCGTCCATCCACCCATCGTGATACGACGTGTTCAGCAGGCGCAGGACGGCAAGCTCCGAGTTGCCCCAACCGCTGACGTCCAGCTTCCTCGTCGTGGGAAATCCCAGGGCGAGGAGGACCCGCTGTACATCGTGCGAGAACTCCATCGACGTCGTCGTCCAGTGGGGGATGCCGCTGGTGACGGTTCCATCGGCCTCGAAGAGTCCTCGGATGAAAGCTCCGTAGATCTTCGGGTCGTTGGTGTACAGGATCGCGTCGGGGATGTGCGGATGCCAGCCCTTGCCTCCGTGTCCTTCCCGCGGGAGGTGTTTGGCGAATCCGCACGCCTCCCACCACTCGACCAACCGCACCGAGTTGAACGCGACCTCGATGTAGTTGCCGACGGCTTGGACGCGAGCCTCGAGGTCGAAGCATTCCTTGCCCAGGATGCGCAGGCGCTCGACCACATCGAGGTCCTTCGCGTCGACGCACAGACGGATCCCCCGTGCGTGAAGGGACCCGTCTCCCATGAAGTAGCCGATCAGCTCGGCTAGTTCGGGACTCATCACTCTGGGAGCAACGGCATGGTGTTCGCCCGTCCAGTACGCCTCGGCCAGGGCCGGTAGGTCCACGCTCTGCGGTTCGCCGATCAGCTGATCGAGGGCCAGCGGGACGATGTCACCTTCCTCGATGTCGCTGAAACGGCGCCACTGCCATTCGCCCGACGAGTCGATCACCTTGATGCGATGGCGGGGCGTCCCCTGGATCTGATAGCCCCGGGCCGTCGTGACCGTTACGACGGACTCGAGCCCGTTCACGAAGAACTTGGTGGCCGGCCGCTGCCCCTCGTCCGTGTTGACGCTGAACGCGACGTCCTGCCATTGCTCTCCGGCCGGGTCGCCGAGCGACTTCAGCCGCACCAGGCCTCTGTCCGTAGGGATGAGCGAACCGCCGACCAGACAACCGGTAGGCGCCAGCACGGTCGCCTGGGCGTTGCGGTAGCCGTGCTTCTCGCCGAGCGCAACGGCCTCGTCCCATGCATCGCGAGCCGCCTGCACGAGGTCCGCGGGCGCACCGTCGTTGATCTCGTACGAGGCATCTCGGTGCTTGCGCATGGCGCCCAACATCGGCTCGGCGTTCACGGCGTACTCGTCGAAAGCGCCCACACGTTCGGCGATCTTGGCCGACGTCGCGTAACAATGGCCCGTCATCAGCGCGGTGATCGCCGCCGCCCACGAACGACCCTGGTCGGAGTCGTAAGGCAGGCCCTCGGACATCAACAGGGCGCCGAGGTTGGCATATCCCTGACCGAGCTGGCGGAAGGCGCGAGAGTTCGCACCGATCTTCTCGGTCGGGTAGCTGGCGAAGCCGACGGAGATCTCTTGCGCCAGGAACACGACCTCGACGGCTCGCTTGTAGCCCTCGATGTCGAAGTTGCCTTCGGCGTCCATGAACTTCATCAGGTTCAGGCTCGCCAGGTTGCAGGACGAGTTGTCGACATGCATGTACTCACTGCAGGGGTTAGATGCGTTGATGCGATCGGTGTTGGGGCACGTGTGCCAGTCGTTGATCGTCGTGTCGTACTGCATGCCCGGGTCGGCGCACTCCCACGCGGCCTGCGAGATCTCCCGCAGGAGCGCGTCGGCCTTCACCGTCTCGATCACGTCGTCGGTGGTCCGGGAATTGAGGTGCCAGTCGCGGCCCTCCGTCGCGGCCTTCATGAAGGCATCGGTCACTCGCACGGAGTTGTTGGCGTTCTGGTACTGGACGGAATGGATGTCGCTGCCGTCGAGATCCATGTCGAAGCCCGCCTCCCGCAGAGCGCGGGCCTTGTGCTCCTCGAGGGCCTTGCACCAGATGAAGTCCTTCACGTCGGGGTGGTCGACGTCGAGCACGACCATCTTGGCCGCGCGGCGCGTGGCGCCACCGGACTTGATCGTGCCGGCTGAGGCGTCGGCGCCCCGCATGAAGCTGACCGGACCGGACGCCGTGCCGCCGGACCTGAGGTTCTCCTTCGAGGACCGGATCTTCGAGAGGTTCACGCCCGAGCCCGACCCATGCTTGAAGATCGTTCCCTCCTCGACGTACCAGTTGAGGATCGAGGACATCTCGTCGTCGACCGACAAGATGAAGCAGTTGTGGACCCTGAGGTTGTTGGAGAGGTATTCGCCGCTCTCGGTCTGGATGTCGTAGACATCCATAGCTCCAAGCTCCTCGATCCGATCGATCTCTACTCCGAGGATCTCAATCGGGTCCAACTCCGAATCGCCGAATGCTTCTCGGCGGTGCCATTCCAGCGCGTCACCCGGCTTCAGCTCCTCCGCGGGTACGAAACGCCCGGACCCACTCCGCTCGCGCTTCCAGACGAGATGATCTCCGGTGACGTCCAGCGTGTACCCCGCCCTGGTGTGGATCCTTAGAACGTCTTTGCGGCCGTTGTGCTTGACGGCCACGACCTTGGTCAGTCCTTCCGCGTCGAAGACCTTCGCGCCGATCGCTCCGTCTTCCACCAGCTTCCCGATCGGAACCAGCCCGTCGGGCGTGCTCACGAGTGCCTCGTATGGCTGGCACGCCGAGCATTGCTCTTCGCCTTTGGGCCGCCAGCCGACGTTGAACCAGACCGGCGAGTTGAAGGCGGCCTTCTGGTTGACGAGGAGATGGGTGAGCTCGGCGCGGAACGTTTCGGCTTCGGCCGCGTCCACGAAGTAGCCGCCGGCGACGCCCTCCTCGTGGTACCGGTTCACGACCCGGTCGATCATCTGCTTGACCGAACGCTCCCGGTTCGGCTTGCCGAGCGTCCCCCGGAAGTACTTCTGGGCGACGATGTTGGTGGCGTTCTGCGACCAGCTCTTGGGGAACTCGATGTCACGCTGCTCGAAGGCGACCTCGCCGGTCCGGTAGTTCTTGAGCACTGCATCCCGCAGCTCCCACTCGATCTCGTCGTACGGGTGCACCCCAGGGCGCGTGAAATAGCGCTCTATCCGGAGCTCCTGTTCGGTGGATCGCTTCGCGGTCTGCGTCACACGTCCCCCTTCCAACGCCTGCGCCGGTCCCCCGGCGCACCCTCGTATCTTCGCGCACCCCGGACCCGAACGACCCCATATGTGGGTCCGATGTGGTCCCCCACCACAACATGTGGTGTAAGCGCAGGAGTGAAATTACGCCTTTGTGATACGGGTTTCAAGGGTTGTGGGCCCATTTCCGTGCTCACTTCCGCGAGCGCGCCGGAGGGCCCCATCCCAGCCACATCCGAACCCAACCGCGCCGGGCCTGGGGGCAACAAGAGGCCGTAGCTGTGAGTTCGCTGTGGGCGGCTGTGGACGGCCCGAAGGCCCCGGCTCAGCCCGGTAGCTCGAGGTGCTCCCCCGCCTGGACGGCCCTCTCGAGCCGGTTCAGATCGACGATGGCATCCACGTAGGCGCGGCGGTCGACCCCGGGTTGGGCGTAACGCTCGGCGAGCTCCCACAGGGTTTCGCCGGGGGCCACGACCACGGCCGCCGGCGTCCCGGTGCGAGATGCGACCGCGCTCCCCCCGGGACCGGTGGCCACGATGAGGATCGCGACCGTGGCGATCACGGCCACGACGAGGCCCAGCTGGCGCGCGACCTGTTGCCGGCGCACCCGAGCGCGCACCGCCCCCGTTGGGAAGCGAAGAACCACGCCGGACGGGGTCGCGTACAGCTCCTCCTGCCTGAGCGCCATCGGTTCCTCCTGGTCGGGTGTCCATGAGCGAGTCCACGCTAGGGAAGAGGTGCGACAGGTTTCCTTTCCTGCTCCCTCGGCACCGAACGTGTGTTCGCCACAGCAGGCTACCGAACATGTGTTCGGACTGTCAAGCCGCCATGGTGCCCGTAGCTGTGGCCGGACTCACGGCTGCTCGGCTGCTGTCCCTCGCGGAGGAGATCGGATACCGGCCCAAGCCGATGGCTGGCGGGCTGAAGACGAAGGGCTCCCAGGCGATCGGTGTGCTGATCCCGACCTACCCAACCCCCTTCCCACCGATCGTACGAGGGATCGAGGACACGATCGGATTCGATGGGTAGACCGCCGTGATCGGCAATTCGGACTCGATGGGTACACCGCCGTGATCGGCAACTCCGACAACCACAGAGAGAAGGAACGGCTGCTCTTCGAGAACATGTCGGCGCGACAGGTCGAGGGGTTCATCCTTGCGACCGCCGAACGCGACCATCCGTTGATCGAAGATGCCATCGCCGCCGATGTCCCCATCGTCCTGCTCAACCGGACGGTGGACGGCGCCAAGGCTTTCGCGGTCGTCGGCAACGACCGGCCGGCGCGTCGATCGCCACCAATCACCTCACCGATCTGGGCCACCGGAAGGTCTCCCACCTCACGTCCATGGTCGTCGCGATCCGCCGAGCGTTCGGAACGTGGTTTTGGTGCTGGACGAGGAGCACGTCGGGATGATGCTCCGACAGCAGCACCGCGGTCTCACGCGTGACCGGCCAGCCTGCGATCCATGGCACGGCCGATCCCGAACGGTCGATGCCGTAGACCAACAGGTGATCCAGACCCTTCGCCGCGATCAGGTCGCGGAGCGCGGCGCGCGCCGATCTCCTCGGACGAGAAACGCGGGTAGCCGTCGTTCCCGGTGATCGCACGAGGCGGGACGGTAGTGATTGTGCAATCGATTGCAACTCATATAGCCTCCGGCTCATGCACGCGTCGGCGGGTTCTTGGACGAAGGTTCTCGCCATCGGCCTCGTCGCGGGCCTCGCCAGCGGGTTGCTCGGCGTCGGCGGCGGGATCGTCATGGTTCCGCTCCTCACCGCGTTCGTCGGACTTGATCAACATCGGGCTCACGCGACCTCACTTGCTGCGATTGTGCCGATAGCAGCCGTCGGCGCCCTGACCTTCGCCCTTTCGGACAGCATCGACGTGGGCCTCGCCTCCCTCCAAACGGTCTTCGGCGTTGCGCTCCTCCTGATGGGGATCCGGACGACATGGCGCGGGATCGTGGCGACCCGGCGAGAGCGAGCGGCCGGATAAGCATGGAGCTGGCTGTGATCTTGATCGCGATGGCGATCGGCGCCTTGATCAAGGGCGTGACGGGGGCGGGGCTTCCTCAGATCGCGATCCCCGTGATCGCGACGTTCCTGGGCGTGGAAGCGGCCGTCGTGATCATGTCGATCCCCGGGGTCCTTACCAACACCTGGCTGCTCGCTCAGCATCGCCACTACCGCACCGAAGCGCGGGACCTTCCCTGGCTGCTCGTCATGGGGACCATCGGTGCCGTCGTCGGAACCTGGCTCCTGAAATCGTTGGACGAAAGGATCCTTTCCCTGATCCTCGCGGGCGTGATCTTCCTCTACATCACGGTATTCCTGTCGAAACCGCATCTGTCGCTGCCCGCGCACGTCACACGCTTCACCTCACCCTTGGTGGGATCGGTCGCGGGCCTCCTGCAGGGCTCTACCGGCATGTCCGGCCCGGTCCTCATCACGTACCTGCACAGCTTCCGCATGCGGAGGGAGGCATACGTATTCGCGTTGACCCTTCTGTTCCAGGTCTACGCCCTGATCCAGACGATCACGTTGGTGTGGGTGGGTCTCTACACGCAGACGAGGCTCGTCTACAGCTTGTTGTCGCTGATCCCGATCATGCTGTTCATGCGCGGCGGCGTGGAACTCGGCAAGAAGCTGTCACGGCGCACGTTCGAATACGCGATCCTGGTTGTGATGTTCGCCACCGCCGTGAAATTGATCTACGACGGGTTATTCGCCTAGTACTGCATCCCGGAAGGCGTGGACTTGTCAGTCTCGAGACGTTGGCCGTTGCCGGAGACATCCCTGTTGTTCAGATTGGATTGCGTCTCGCGCGTGGTGGGGAGTGGTCCCGTCGCGGCGTAGTAACGGGTGCCCGCGACCATCAACTCCTCCGCCGGGAAACGGGTGATGATCTCGCATCCGTCCGCCGTCACGACCATCTGCTCCTCGATACGCGCCGCCGACCACCCATCGGCCGCGGGCCAGAAGGTCTCTAGTGCGAACACCATGCCCTCCTCGACCGTCTCCGGGTGATCGAGCGACGTAAGGCGGCTGAAGACCGGCTTCTCCCATATCGAGAGGCCGACCCCGTGCCCGTACTGAAGGGCGAACGCGGCCTCTTCGTCGGGGAAGCCGAACTCCTCTGCCTTCGGCCAGGTCTCCACGACTTCCGCCGTCGTGACGCCCGGCTTGATCAAGCCGATCGCCGTGTCCAGGTACTCGCGACATCTCTTGTACGCGTCGACCTGTGCCGTGGAAGCGCTCCCAACGACGAACGTGCGGTAGTAGCACGTCCGATAACCGTTATAAGAGTGGAGGATGTCGTAGTAGGCCGGATCACCGGGCCGGAGCACGCGATCGGTGAACACGTGAGGGTGGGGGCTGCAGCGTTCCCCCGAGATCGCGTTGACTCCCTCGACGTATTCCGAGCCGAGGTCGTGAAGGGTCTTGGTGACCAGGCCGACACATTCGCTCTCCTTCATCCCGGGCTTCATCGCCCGGTAGAGCTCCTCGTACGCCGCGTCCACCATCATGCAAGCGGTGTTCAGGAGGGTGATCTCGTCTTCCGTCTTGATCGCACGCGCTTCCATCATCAACTGTTGCCCGTCGACGACGTTGATCCCGGCCGCCTGGAGCGCGAAGAGGACCGGCGGTTCGACGACGTCGACCCCCAGCGGCTCGTTCTCCAGCCCTCTCGCCTCTAACTCACGCTTGATCTTGGCTGCGACGTCCTCGGCGCGACCCGACTCGGGACTCATCGCGCCGCGAAGCGTCGAGATGCCCGCCGGTGACCGGTCCGCGATCCACGGGCAATGCAACTGATGGTGGCGCGCGGCGGACCCGAAATCCCACACGGTGGGGTCGTCGCCCTGGGGCAGGAGCGCGAAGCGGGCCAGCTTGTCCATCGCCCAAGTGCCGATGTGAGTTGCGGTTATGTACCGGATGTTGGCCATGTCGAAACAGAGAACGGCCCCCATCTCCGACGCGGCCAGATGATCCTTGGCACGCTGGAGCCGCTCGCGGCGGAGGCGATCGAAGTCGACGCGCTGCTCCCAATCGACGCTCATCAGGCCGTACGTCTTAAGGGCCATGGTTCCCCTCCTCTGGGACCCGGGTCCGGTCCGCTGCCAGCAATCCTCTAACCATGCAAACGTTTGCGCAACTCGCTCGACCTACCGCCCAATTAGAAGGTCGGCCGTCACGTCGCCGAGTTGCGGCGCCCCCGCCAACATCATCGCTTCGCTCAGCTCGATGCGCAGCTCGGCCAGAAGATCCGCCACACCCTGCGACCCGCCCAGGGCCAGGCTCCACAGCGCGGTACGCCCAATGAACGCGGCACGCGCTCCCAGAGCCAGAGCCTTGACGACGTCGCTCCCCGACCGTACCCCGCCGTCGACGTAGACCTCGACCGCGTCGCCGACCGCATCCACGACCTCGGGTAGGGCGCGAGCCGTCGAGATCGTCGAGTCGAGTTGGCGGCCGCCATGGTTGGACACGACGATGCCCTGCGCCCCCGCATCGACACAGCGCCGCGCGTCGTCACCTCGCACGATCCCCTTCACGACAACCGGGAGCTCCGTTTCGGCCAGCTCACCGATGATGTCGTAGGTGACGCCGGGATCCTGTTCGAGTCCCGGGAGATCTCGTCTGCCGACGCCTTCGTCGATGAGACCCTCCAGGTTCGCGGCCCGCATGTCCAGGTGCAACGCTCCCGCCGCCGCGTCGGAAGGCTTCGTAGCCACCACGGGAGTGTCGGCCGTCACCACGAGGGCCCGGCAACCTGCAGCGATCGCGCGTTCGATCAGCCCCCGCGTTATCGAGCGATCTCGCAACACGTAGACCTGGAACCACCAGGGAGCGCCGGCCGAGGCCGAGGCGATCGACTCGAAACTGGTCGTGCTGCGGGTGGAGACGACCATCAGGGCGTGAGCGGCTGCGGCTGCCTTCGCCATGGCCGCTTCACCTTCAGCGTGCGCCACCTTCTGGAACCCCATGGGCGCGATGCCGACCGGCATGGCCACCGGGACGCCCAGCATGGTGGTCTCCGTAGAAACGGTCGTCACGTCGACCAGGGCGCGGGGCCGGAACCGGACCGAGGACCACGCCTCGACGTTCTCCCGAGCGGTGATGCTCCGACCGGCGCCGCTCGACAGGAACGCGTAGCGCTCGGCACCGAGCCGGTCGCTCGCCGCCCGCTCCAGTGCCCCCCCGTCCATGCCCCCAGCATGCCATCGCCGCACCCGAGCACCGCTTTCGAACGTGTGTTCGTCCACATGGGCGAACCTGTGTTCGCAGGCAAGGCCCGGAACCGAACAGACGTTCTTGATTCCCGCTCGGCGGTCCGGTAGCCTGGGCCGAACGTGCGTTCGCCCCGGGAAGGGAGCAGAGACGATGGTGGAAGGTCTGACCGAACGGCAGAGAGAGACCCTGCAGCTGATCGCCGAGTTGGTGGACCAGCGAGGCTATCCCCCGTCGGTCCGTGAGATCGGCGAGGCCCTCGGCCTGGCATCGAGCTCCACGGTCCACTCGCATCTGCAGGCCCTGCAGCGCAAGGGATATCTCCGGATCGACCCGACCAAGCCGCGGGCGATCGAGGTGATGTTCGACGCCGAGACCGAGCTTCCCATCGAGCGCCGCCCGACCCGCTCCGTGCCCCTGCTGGGTCGTATCGCCGCCGGCACCCCCATCATGGCCGAGGAGAACGTCGAGGAGATCTACCCGATGCCTCTCGACCTCATCGGCGACGGCAACCTCTTCATGCTCGAGGTCCACGGCGACTCGATGATCGACGACGGGATCATGGACGGCGACTTCGTCGTGATACGGCAGCAGCCGACGGCCCACTCGGGCGAGGTCGTCGCGGCCATGATCCCGAGCGAGTACGGCGACGCTCCCGAGGCGACGGTCAAGCGGATCCGCCACAGGGGCTCGGCGATCGTGCTGGAGCCGGCCAACGAGCGACTCGACCCGTTCGAGGCCCCGCCGGGCACCGAGATCCTCGGCAAGGTCGTAGCGGTCTTCCGCAAGCTCTGATCTCCCCGATCCGGTCGTCCCCCCACCGTCCGGCGACGGTGCATGACCGGAGGGGCCCCGTCCCCTAGCCTGTCGCCATGGCTCCAGCCATCGACATACGCGACCTCCATGTGATCCGGGGCGGGAGGCCGGTCCTCCACGGCATCGACGTGGCCGTCGAGCCCGGACAGGTCACGGGTCTCCTCGGGCCCAGCGGCTGCGGCAAGACCACGCTCATGCGCTCGATCGTGGGGGTGCAGATCGTGAGGTCGGGGACGGTCAGGGTCTTGGGTTCGGACGCCGGGTCTCCCTCTCTGCGCCCCCGGGTCGGATACGTCACTCAGGCGCCGTCTACCTATGCGGATCTCTCGGTGCGCGAGAACCTCCGCTACTTCGCCGCGATCGAGGGCGCCGACGGCGAGCGCGTCGACTCCGTCCTCGACGCCGTCGATCTCACCTCGTTAGCGGACCGGGTCGTGCGCATGCTGTCCGATGGCCAACGGGCGCGCGTCTCTCTGGCCACGGCGCTCCTGGGGGAACCGGACGTCCTCGTGCTGGACGAGCCCACGGTGGGATTGGATCCGGTGCTGCGTCGCGACCTCTGGCAGATGTTCCGAGAGCTGGCGAGCTCGGGCGCCACCCTGCTCGTCTCGAGTCATGTGATGGATGAAGCGTCCGAGTGCGACATGCTGATCCTGATGCGCGAGGGCCGCATCGTGGCCGTGGAGGAACCCGACGCGTTGCGATCCCGCACCGGGGAAACGGATCTCGGGCAGGCGTTCCTGAAACTCATCGAGGAGCCCGCGTGAGCGCTCGGGCTACGTTCGCAACCGCCCGCCGGGTCCTGTGGCAGATCCGGCGTGACCCTCGCACGGTGGCCCTGCTGATCGGCGTCCCATCGGGGATGATGTTCCTGCTGAAGCTGGTCCTGGAGGATCGCGAGGCCACGTTCCAGTTCATCGGCATCCCGCTGTTGGGGCTCTTCCCGTTGATCAGCATGTTCCTGGTCACGAGCATCACGATGCTGCGCGAGCGCTCGACGGGCACCCTCGAGCGGTTGATGACGATGCCCATCTCGAAACTGGACGTCTTGGCCGGTTACGGCCTCGCCTTCGGTCTGCTGGCGGTGCTCCAGGGAGCGGTCGTGTCGGCGGTGGGCTTCGGGCTCCTGGGGTTGGATGCGAACCACCCGATCCTCGTCGTGATCGGATTGGCCGTCGCCAACGCGCTGCTGGGTATGTCGTTGGGTCTGAGCCTGAGCGCGCTGGCTCGCACCGAGTTCCAGGCCGTCCAGTTCATGCCCGCGATCATCTTCCCCCAGCTCCTCTTGTGCGGCTTGCTGGTGGAGCGCTCGCAGATGTCCCCGGTCCTCGAGGCCATCTCCAACGTGCTCCCGATGACCTACGCGTACGACGCGCTGGACCGAGTCGCCACCTCGCCCGAGCTCGGCTCCGAGGTGACCACCGACGTCGTCGTGGTGATCGGCGTCACGTTGGTCGCCCTGGCCCTGGGCGCCCTGACCTTGAGGCGCCGCACGCTTTAGCGGGGACGGGCCCCCTCGGGGACCTGGGCCAGGAAGTCGGTGAACTCGCCGAGGGTCTCGCGCCGGATCCGGGCAACCAGGTGCGTGCCGGCGTCGGAGTAAGTCTCCTCCAGCACGTCGCCGTCCTGGTGGGCCCGCGCCACGACGTCGCCGCGGTCGAAGGGCACGTCGAGCACGACCTCGATCTTCAGCTTGGACAGCTCGACCCCGATGCGGCGCCGCAGCTCATCCATGCCGACATCCTCGGCGGCCGATACGAAGACCGCCTCCGGGAACCTGCCGTACAGCTTGTCTAACTCGACGTCGCTGAGGAGATCGAGCTTGTTCATCGCGAGCAGTACCGGCGTGTCGGTCACCCCGATCTCCTTCAGCACGGCGTCCACGGCGGCGATCTGACGCTCCGGGTCGCGGCTCGCATCCACCACGTGCATGAGGAGCGTCGCCTCCGTGACCTCCTCCAAGGTGGACCGGAAGGCCTCCACCAACTGGTGGGGCAGCTTCCGAACGAACCCGACCGTGTCGGTGATCAGCACCTCTTGGCCCAGTTCGAGCTGCAGCCGGCGCGTGGTCGGATCGAGCGTCGAGAACAACTGGTTCTGCACGAGCACCTGGGCGTCGGTCAGGCGTCGCAGCAGGGTCGACTTACCGGCGTTGGTGTACCCCACCAGCGCGACCACCGGCATGCCCGTGCGTCTCCGTTGCTTGCGCTTGAGCCGCCTGGTCCTCTCGAGGTCGGTCAGGTCCGACTTCACGCGCTGGATGCGGCGCATGATGGCCCGCCGCTCCGACTCCAGCGCGGTCTCGCCAGGCCCCCTCGTCCCGATGCCACCGCCGAGCCGCGACATGACGTCCGCCCACCCCCGGAGCCGGGGCAGCCGGTAGTTCAGCTGCGCCAGCTCGACCTGCAGCTTCCCCTCGGCGGAGCGGGCGTGTTGGGCGAAGATGTCGAGGATCAATCCCGTGCGGTCCACGATCTTGAGCCCCCGCTCGGCGAGAGGGTTCACGCCTGCCATCTCCTCGAGGTTGCGTCCCTGCGCCGGAGTCAGCTCGTCGTCGAAGATCAGCAGGTCCGCATCGAGCGCGTTCGCCACCGACACGGCTTCCTTCGCCTTGCCCTTGCCGAGGTAGGTCGCCGCATCCGCCGTGTCGCGTTTCTGCAGCAACGTATCGATCGGATCCGCGCCCGCCGTATCGGCAAGTGCGGCCAGCTCATCGAGCGACCATTCGGCGTCCTCGGCCGAGCTCTCACCGAGCAGGGCCCCCACGAGCACGGCCCGTTCTCGTTCCGGGCGGGTCTCGTGACCCGAACGCGTGCCCGAAGGCGTCAGGTCACGACCTTCCGCAGTCGCTCCACGCCTTCCTCCAGACGATCGTCGGGCAGGGTCAGCGAGAAGCGCACGAAGCCTTCGCCCGTCGGTCCGTAGCCGTTGCCGGGGGCCACCACGATATCCACCTCATCCAGCAGGAACGTGGTGAACGACTCCGACGTGTGTCCGACCGGCACCGGCACCCACACGTAGATCGAACCCTTCGGAGGCTCGACGACGATGCCCATGGACTTCAGCGCATCGCAGAGCAGATCGCGCCGGCGCTGGTAGATCCCGACGGTGTCCCTCAAGGGACCCTCGGGTCCTTCCAGCGCCGCGATCCCGGCTCGCTGCACGGCGTCGAAGATCCCGGAGTCGATGTTGGTCTTTAGACGCTTGATGGCTTCGACCGCTGCGGGTGCACCGGCCACCCAACCGATGCGCCAGCCGGTCATGTTGTAAGTCTTCGAAAGCGAGTGGAACTCCACCACGCACTTCTCTGCGCCGTCGACCTCCAGGGCGCTGGGCGCGACGTAACCGTCGTAGGTGATCTCCGTGTACGCGGCGTCGTGGGCAAGCAGGAGGTTGTAGCGTCTGCAGAACGCGACCGCCTCCACGAAGAAGTCGAGGTCTGCCGTCGCAGAGGTCGGGTTCGACGGGTAGTTGACCCACAGCACCTTCGAGCGCTCGAGGACGTCCCTGGGGATCGATCCCAGGTCCGGCAGGAAGTCGTTCTGCTCTCTCAACGGCAACAGATGCGCTTCGCCTCCGGCGAGGATGGTGCCGGTCTCGTACACCGGGTAGCCGGGGTCCGGGACGAGAGCGACGTCGCCGGGATCGACGAACGCCACCGGCAGATGGAAGATCCCCTCCTTGGAGCCGACGAGAGGCTGCACCTGCGTATCGGGATCGAGCCTCACTTCGAACCGCCGCCCGTACCAGTCGGCGATCGCCTTACGGAACTCGGGCATGCCGGTGTAGGACGGGTAACGATGGGTCCCCGCGTCGCGTGCGGCTTCGATCAACGCCTCGACGACGTGCTGCGGGGTGGGAAGGTCCGGGTCACCGACGCCGAACGAGATGATGTCGGCGCCGCGCCCCTTGGCCTCGGCTACCTTGCGGTCGATCTCTGCGAACAGGTACGGCGGCAGCTTCTCTATCCGGCGCGCCGTCCTCAAACGAGCTCCTCCAGGTCGACATCTCCTTCGTACGACCTGACCGCCGGACCCGTCATGAACACGGAAGCTTCTTCTTCCAGGGAACCGGCCCACTCCACCTCGAGCTCTCCGCCGGGCAGCGCGATATTCATGCGCGGCTCGGCCCCCCCGAGCAAGCGCGACGCGACGCCGACCGCCGCGGCCCCCGTTCCGCACGCCAGGGTCTCGCCCACCCCGCGCTCCCACACACGCATCCACACGCGATCGGGAGTGACCACCTTGGCGAACTCCACGTTCGTGCCGTTGGGGAACATCTCGTGGCGCTCGATGGCGGGCCCCGCCGGGAGCGGCCCCTCGAGCTCGTGGTCCACGAAGATGACGGCGTGAGGGTTCCCCATCGACAGGCAGGCCACCTCGACCACGTCCTGGTCGAGCTCCACCTTGGCGTGCAGGGCGTTCGGCTCATCCCAGAGGACCGGGATCCTGTCCGGCTCGAAGATCGGAGCCCCCATGTCGACGCGGACCCGCTCGCCCATGACCTCGACCCGCCTGATGCCGGCCCTCGTGTCGACGTCCAGCACGTCCTTGTCGGTCATGCCTTGCTCCCGCGCGTACAGGGCCAGGCAACGGATCCCGTTGCCGCACATCTCGCCGACCGACCCATCCGCGTTGACGTAGTCCATGAACAGGTCGGCCCCCTGCGAAGAGGGTGCCACCCGGATCACGCCGTCACCCCCGATGCCAAACCGGCGATCGGACAGACGGCGCACCATCTCGGGCGTCAGCTCCAGCTCGTCGTTGGGGTCGGCCAGCATCACGAAGTCGTTGCCGATCCCCTGCCACTTGGCGAATCTCATACCTAACAAGCTACCCCGTGAGGGCACCGGCGGACGTGACGCCGCCTAGGACGTGGGTAGGTCGACGGTGGCCACGGCTCCGCCCTCGGGCACGTTCTCCAGCCGGACGGAACCGCCGTGGGCTTCGACTATCTGCTTGACGATGGCGAGGCCGAGGCCGGAACCCGGCAAGCCCCTTGCCCCCGCGGCGCGGTAGAAGCGATCGAACGCGTGCGCGAGATCGTCCTCCTCGACACCGGGACCGTGATCCCTGACGCTGAGGGTGCCGTCACGGACCACGATCTCGATCGGCAGGTCGGGATCGTTCCACTTCAACGCGTTGTCGATCAGATTGCGGATCGCGCGCTCGAGCTTCTCCGGGTCTCCCGTCACGGTCGTCGGGGAGAGATCCGTTACGAAGCTCGCCGAGGGCGGCAACCGATCGGCCACTTGGGCCGCCAGCTCGTCGAGCCTCACTTCCTGCAGCCGGAGCTCCGCTTCATCCTCCCGCGCGAGCTCCAACAGATCGTTGACCAGAACGCTGAGCGCCTCGCTCTCCTCGATGATCCCTCGGATCAACCGAGCGCGCTGCTCGGGCGACAGGTCCTCCGCCTTCTCGAGGACCTCGGCGTTCGTGCGGATCGTCGTGAGCGGGGTGCGTAGCTCGTGGGAGGTGTCCGCGACCAGCTGTCGTTGCTTGCGCAGCGCTTCATCCAGAGCACCGAGCATGGAATTGAAGCTCTGACCCAGACGTGCGAGCTCGTCCTCTCCGTCCACCTCGATGCGTTCGGACGTGTCTCTGGTGACGGTGACGCGCTCGGCGGTATCGGTCAGTCTCCTGACGGGGGCCAGCACCGCCCCCGCGACGGCCCGGCCGAGACCGGTCGCCACTACCACGCCGCCCGCGGCGATGATCGCCAGCAACAGGGCCAGACGGTGGAGCGTCAGGTCGACCTCCTCCAGCGACCGAGCGATCTGCACCGAGATGCCTTCGGCGTAGGGAGCGGTGAGCACGCGGAGATGCGTGCCGTCCACCCTCATGTCGCGCAGCATCGGGCCGCTGCCCTCCTCCGCCGCGCGTAATGCATCGCGGGTGACCGGCAACATCGGCCCGTCCTCCACGGGATGGAGGATCCGGCCCGTACGGAAGACCCCTTGCGCCCAAAGCGTCGGACCACCGGGCTCGGTCTCGAGACGCATCCGGTAGGGAGTGAACCCTCGTTCCTCCAACACCACGTCGTCGGCGGCTCGCATCAAGGAGCGATCCACCTGCGCCCGCAGCTGAGCCCTCACGACGAGATAGATCAACCCCGACGCGGCGACGATCGCGATGGCCACCGCGAGGCTCGAGGCGATCGTGAGACGGGTCTTGAAGTTCACGGTTCCTCGCGCAACACGTAGCCCACGCCCCTGACGGTGTGGATGAGGCGCCGCTCCCCGCCCTCTTCCAACTTCTTGCGCAGGTAGCCGACGTAGACCTCCAACGAGTTGGAAGCGAGGGCGAAGTCGTACCCCCACACCGACTCGAAGATCGCCCGTTTGGGTAGCACCCGACGCGGGTTACGCATGAACAGCTCCAGCAACAAGAACTCGGTACGGGTCAGTTCCAGCTTCCGATCCCCACGGGTGACCTCGTAGGTGCCGTAGTCCAACATCAGGTCGTCGAACGCGAGCGTGGACGACTCGGCCTCCGGTTTAGCGCGGCGCAACAGCGCTCGGATGCGCGCCAGCAGCTCCTCGAGGGCGAACGGCTTGACCAGGTAGTCGTCGGCGCCCGCTTCCAGCCCGGCCACCCGATCGGGGACCTCGTCCCGCGCCGTGAGCATCAGGACCGGTAGATCGCTGCCTTCCGATCGCAGCCGGCGACAGACCTCGAGCCCATCGATGCCCGGCATGAGCACGTCGAGCACCATCAGGTCGGGTGGCGCCGCCGAGACGCGCTCGAGCGCTTCGGAGCCTCCGGGCGCGACGTCGACATCGAAGCCCGCGACGCCCAAGGCTATCTGGAGCGACTCCCTGACGTTGGGCTCGTCGTCGACGACCAGGACCCTTTCATCGCTCATCCCCATCGAGGTTAGAGCCCGTCGGAGATAGCGGGGCACTGTTCAGCAGATCTTCAGCCGATCACTGGGTGGCCACGCCTCCGTCGACCGGTATCACCGCTCCGGTCAGGTACGAACCGGCCCTCGATGCCAGATAGATCGCCGTGCCGGCCATATCCTCGGGACGACCGGTTCGACCCATGGGGATGTTCTCCGCCACACCCTCCTCCCCGACGCTGTCGAAGATGAACCTGGTCATCTTCGACTCAAACAGGCCCGGCGCGATCGCGTTGATGTTGATGTGTTCGTCCTTGAGGTGATGCGCCATGTGGCGTGTCAGCATGTGCACCCCTGCCTTGGACGCCGAGTAGGCGTAGTTCTGCAGCAAGGGCACGCGGAGACCATCGATCGACCCGATGTTGATGACGCGCGCAGGATCGTCGAGCGACGCGGCCTTGCGGAGCAGGGGCAGGAGAAGCCGCGTGAGCTCGAACATGGCCTTGAGGTTCAGATCCATGACCTTCGACCACGCGTGCTCGGGGTACTCCTCGATCGGCGCGCCCCACGCGGTTCCCGCGTTGTTGACGAGGATATGGAGCTCCGATTCCCGGGACGAGACGGTCTCGGCCAGGGACGCGAGACCTTCGTTCGTCGACAGATCTGCGGGGGCCGAGATGCACTCTCCCGACTTCGACAGCTCGGCCGCGACCTCGTCACAGACCTCGGCCTTGCGCGACGAGATGTAGGTCTTGACTCCCGCCTCGACGAATCCCCGGGCGATCATCAGACCGATGCCGCGCGAGCCGCCCGTGACTACCGCGACCTTGCCATCTATGGAAAACAAGTCTTGCACCGCCATCATGTCCCCTTGCTCGTCTCCACGGCCCCACAGTATGCGACCACCGGGGCGGGAACCGTTTAACTTCTAGGCCACCCGACCTTAGAGGAGGCCCGAATGACCGACCAGCCCATCTCCGCCGAGGACATCACCCCAGAGCAGTTCGCCGAGCTCGTCCGCTCGGCCGGCGACGAGGACATCCTCAACGTCGCGCGTGCAACCGGGACCGAAGCGGTCCTCGACCGCATCTTCGAGGGCATGAAGGAGCGCTTCCTGCCCGACCGGGCGGCGGCCACGACCGCCAACGTCCAGTTCGTCATCACCGACGACGGTACCGAGTATCCCTATCTCGTGAAGATCGCGAACGGCTCGTGCGAGACGGGCAAGGGCACCGTGGATGATGCCCGCACGACGATCACGACCGACCTGGTCTCGTTCACTCGTCTCGTCTCGGGTCAGGCCCAGGGCCCGCAACTGTTCATGTCCGGGAAGCTGAAGGTGGCGGGAGACCTCATGTTCAGTGCCCAGATCATGAACTTCTTCGAGACCCCTAAGTAGTCGCCAGTGCCTGTCGGAAGTACATCTCCAGTCGGCGAGGCAGCACGGCGTCGGCCTCGAACCACCTGACCCTCGGGTCGGCGCGGAACCACGAACCCTGGCGGCGCGCGAAGCGCTTCGTTGCGCGCACTATCTCTTCGCGCACGTCCGCGATGCCGGCCGTCGGTTCCGCCTCCAGGATCTGGCGATAGCCGAGCGCCTGCCCCGCGGTACGCCCGTAGCCCATGTCCCGCAGCCGCGATATCTCTGCGAGCAGTCCACCGGCGAGCAACCGGTCGACCCGTGCCTCGATACGGGCGTAGAGCTCCTCACGCGGTCGTTCGATACCGGCTATCGCGAGGTCGTAGACGCTCTCGTAGCTCTCCCAGGTGTCGTTCTCGGAGAAGGGTCGGCCGGTGAGCTCGATGACCTCGAGGGCCCGGATCGTGCGGCGGTCGTTATCGGGCTCTATCTTCTCCGCGGCCTTCGGATCGAGCTCCCGGAGACGATCGCGCAGCGCGCGGGTCCCCAGGTCCTCGGCCTCGGCTTCCAGTGCCCCCCTTACGTCGGGCGAGCGCGGCGGGAAGCGGATGTCGTCCACCACCGCGCGCACGTACAGACCCGAACCGCCGACGAGCAGCGGAAGCTTCCCGCGCCCGGCGATGTCGTCGACGGCGGAACGCGCCAGGGCCTGGAACTCGGCCACCGTCAACTCGTGGGTGGGAGGGAAGACGTCGAGCAGGTGATGAGGCACCCGCCGGCGGAGCTCCCGCGGCGCCTTGTCGGTGCCGACGTCCATACCCCGGTAGAGCTGCATCGAGTCCATCGACACGATCTCCGCGCCGACGCGCTCGGCGACGTCGACCGCTACCTCGGTCTTGCCGACGGCGGTGGGCCCGACGATCGCTGCAACCTTCAGCTTGCTCATATCGGGAAGCTCGCGACCAGGTAGCCCACCCCGACCGGCGCGCCGTAGGCTTTGATCTCTCCCGGACCCGTGACGAGATCACCGACCGCGCTCAAGACCCCCGAGCCGCACGAACCGCCCTCCACCGACAGATCGAGGGCCAGCGAACCGAGACGCGACGGATCGTTCTCGATCGCGTGCCTGAGGTGCTCCTCGAGCTCCAGCGCGCCCCGCCTCGTTCCCAGCGGTCCCCGCTCGGCCAATGCAGCGCCGGAATGTGCGCTGGCAGCGAAGTTGACCGGAGGACCGTCCCACTCCCGCAGCGCCGCGGCGAACGCGTGGCCCTCTTCGATGGCCCGCCGCGCCTCGGCGGGGTGACGGCCCGTGATCTCGCTGAGACAGGCCACGACCACGGGTCCCCGCAACCCGATCAAGGCCATGGGCACGACCGCGCCGTGATCGAGGCGCGCGTCGATCGCCGGCACTCCCCAGGCGTCGGCGAGCCGACGTGCCATCTCCGGCGCTGCTTCGCCCGCGACATCGTGGCCGCGAAGGCCGTGCGCATCGAGCGAGCCGTCTGCACCCAGGTAGACGGAAGCGCGCGTCCCGTGTGCAGACAGCACGACGGTCACCGGGCCTTCCATCGGCAGGGCCGCAGCGGCCTCCCGGAGGCCGGCCCTCTCGGGATCCGGCGGGCCGACGCCCTCCAGCAACAACGGCGCGTGGGGTACGAGCGCGGCCGAGGTCAGTTGCAGCTGGCGCACCCCGCCGGCGAGCCCGTCGTCACCAGGGGCAGGGACAGCGACCTGCGTGCCGGCTTCGCGCCGGTCCCGATCAGGTTGCCGTCGAGGTGGTGGCGATGGGCTGCAACGATCGATACCCCAGCTCGAGCGCCTTCGTCCAGACCATCGCCCTCGAAGTGCACGAGCTTGTTCGTCCGCGTTCGGCCGGTCAACCGATCGGCGTCCCTTTTGGATGCGCCCTCGACGACGATCTCTTCGACCCTACCGACCGCGCGCAGGTTCCGTTCGAAGGAGATGTCCTCCTGGAGTGCCACCAGGCGACCGAACCGTTCCTGCACGATCTCCTTCGGCAGGTGGCCGCCCATCTCGGCGGCTGCGGTCATCGGGCGGGGCGAGTACTGGAACATGTAGGCCGCGTCGTAGCGCGCCTGCCCTACGAGCGACAACGTGTCCTGGAACTCCTGCTCGGTCTCCCCGGGGAAACCCACGATGATGTCCGTCGTGATCGCGACGTCCGGGATCGCGGCGCGGATCATGTCGACCTTCTGCAGGTACTTGGTCCGGGAGTAGGCCCGCTTCATACGCCTCAGCACGGAATCCGATCCCGATTGCACCGGGAGGTGGATGTGCTCGCACACGGCCCGGCACTGCGCCATCGCCTCGACCGTGTCCATCCGGAAGTCCTTCGGGTGGGGGCTGGTGAAGCGGATCCGCTCCAGACCGTCGATCGTGTCGAGCATCCGCAGCAGCCGGGAGAACTGAGGCGTCCCGTCGAGGTCGCGGCCGTAACTGTTCACGTTCTGCCCGAGCAGCGTCACCTCGATGACGCCATCGTCGACCAGGTCCTGGACCTCTTGCGCGATCTCACCCGGGCGGCGTGAGATCTCGGCGCCCCGAACCGCGGGCACTATGCAGAACGTGCACGAGTTGTTGCACCCGATCGAGATCGACACCCACGCGTGCCAGACGGAGTTGCGTCTCGCCGGCAACGCCGATGGGAAGGTCTCGGTTTGTTCGAGGATCTCGAAGGCGGGGCCCTCGTTCGATTCGCGCAACAGCCGCGGCAGGCTCCCGAGGTTGTGCGTCCCCAGCACGACGTCGACGTAAGGGGCTCGCTGCTGGATCGCGCTGCGATCTTTCTGGGCGAGGCATCCTCCGACGACGATCTTCATCTCCGGGCGATGGTCCTTGATCGCCTTCATGTGCCCGAGGTTGCCGTAGAGCCGGTTGTCGGCGTTCTCCCGGATGCAGCAGGTGTTGAACACGACCACGTTGGCTTCCTCGGGCTCGTCCACGGGGCTGTAGCCCTCGGCCTCTAGCATGCCGGCCATCCGCTCGGAGTCGTGCTCGTTCATCTGGCACCCATAGGTGCGGATGAGATATGTGCCGTTCATGAGCGAAGGATACGCCCGCTCCCGATGCCGAGTGGTCTAAAGATTGCTCATAGCGCAATCTGGCGACCACTCAGCGGTGGTCATTTGGCCGTGGCGGTCGAGCGCAGCTCTCGGATCACCGTGATCTTGATCTGGCCGGGGTATTGGAGCTCCTCCTCGATCTTCTTCGCCACGTCGCGGGCGATGACCTCGGCCGCCAGGTCGTCGACCTGATCCGGCTTGACCATCACGCGCACCTCGCGCCCGGCCTGCATGGCGTACACCTTGTCGACGCCCCCGAACTCCATGGCTATGGCTTCCAGCCGCTCGAGTCGCTTCACGTAGGTCTCCAGCGTCTCGCGACGAGCACCCGGACGAGCTCCCGAGATCGCGTCGGCGATCACCGTGATGACGGCCTCGATCGTTCTCTGTTCGACCTCGCCGTGGTGAGCCTCGATCGCATGGGTGACCTCGGGCTTCTCCTTGAGACGCCGCGCGATCTCGGCGCCGATCAGCGCGTGACTACCTTCGATCTCGTGTGTCACTGCCTTCCCAATGTCGTGGAGCAGTGCGCACCGCTTCGCCAGAAGTACGTCGGTCCCGAGCTCACCTGCGATCATCCCCGCGATGTGCGAGGCCTCGACGACATGTTTCAGCACGTTCTGTCCGTAGGAGGTCCTGAACTTCAGCCGTCCGAGCACGCGCACCAGCTCGGGATGCATGTCGGTGATGCCCGTCTCGAGGACGGCCCACTCCCCTCCCTCGCGGATCTCGCGCTCGACCTCCGACTTGGACTTGTCGTGCACCTCCTCGATGCGCACGGGTTGGATCCGACCGTCCTGGATCAACTTCTCCAGGGTGAGCCGGGCCATCTCACGGCGGATCGGGTCGAAACACGACAGCACCACGGCCTCGGGCGTGTCGTCGATGATCAGGTTGGTGCCCGTAGCGGCCTCGAAGGCACGGATGTTGCGTCCTTCCCTGCCGATGATGCGACCCTTCATGTCTTCGTTCGGCAGGGTCACCGTCGTGACGGTGGCCTCCGTCGTTAGCTCCGAGGCGACCCGCTGCATGGCCGTGGCGACGATCTTGCGGGCTCGCTTGTCGGCCTCCTCACGAGCCTGCGCCTCGACGTCGCGCACGATGACCATCGCGTCCCGTTTCGCCTCGTCCTGGATCTGGTCGACAAGACCCTGCTTGGCGTCCTGGGCCGACATCCCCGCGACGCGCTCGAGCTCGGTCCGGGCCCGGGAGGCGAGTTGGTCGATCTCCCGACGGGACCGCGCGAGCTCGGCTTCCTTCTGCTCGATCGCCTGCTCCTTTCGGTCCAGGGTCTCGCCCCGGGAGTCGAGGGTGGTCTCGCGCTGGGCGATGCGGTCTTCTTTCTTCTCCACCTCCACCGCGCGCTGCTTGAGCTCGGTTTCGGCCTCCCGTCGCATCCTGAAGACCTCGTCTTTGCCCTCGACGACGGCCTCGCGCGTGACCGACTCGGCTTCACGCCGGGCGTCCTGCAGGATCTGCTTGGCCCGGGCTTCCGCCGAATCGACTTCCTTCTCCGCCATGACCCGGCGGACGGCGTAACCCCCCGCAGCGCCGACGACGAGACAGACGAGACCAACGATGATCTCGATCATTCCGTCCGCTCCTTTCCGGCCCCGGCCCGCGCGGGCAAGCCCCGGGTGGGCCCCGGTTCGAGCGGCTGAGAACTACAACGAGCTACCCGTCGGAGCGAGCGGGCGCGCCCGGGCCATGGCGGGTTGCGCGGGGCCTCGGGGCGATGGTTACCGTTCGACTAGACGACCAGGACGTTTTCAAAGGCTCTCAGGTCCGTTCGTACCTTTTTGGGGCGTTACTGTTCGCTTCGAGCCTCCATGGTACGCCCCCGTCAGCGCTATGGCGTACTTTTCGCGACCCCGGCCTAGAGCAGGCGAGACACGAGATCCACGTACTGCATCAGGTGCCGGGCCCCCAAGAAATGCTCCCTGACCCTCTCAAGCGCCCTCGCCCCCATGGCCGCGGCGCGCTCGGGTTCGTCGAGCAGCCCCGTCACGAGGGCCCCGTACTCGGCCAGATCCCTGGGGTCCGAGATCAGTTCCCCGCAGTCGTCGTCGATGATCTGGTCCTGGATCCCCCCGATGCCGCTGGCAACCACAGGCCGGGACTTCCACATGGCCTCCGCCACGGTCAGCCCGAAGCCTTCGGCAAGGCTCTTCTGCACCACGACGTCGGCCCGGCGCTGGAGGGCATTCACGATCGCCGCGTTCTCCTCACCGTCGTCCATCGGCAGTCCGGCGAGATGCACGCGACCTTTGACCTCCTCCGGCATCGCAGCCCAGGCGACGCGCGACTCCTCGAGCACCTCGGCGCCTTCGGGGTCGTCGCTCACCGCTTCCACCGCGGGCCCGGCGACGACCAGGTGTGCGTCCGTGTGGGGTGCCACGTGGTCGCCGAATCCACGGATCACCCCGACCGGGTCCTTCAGGCGGTCCCAGCGCGACACCTGCACCACCAACCGATCCTGGGGCCCGGGAGGGGGCCCTCCATCCACGAGCGTCGCCTTCCGTTCGACCTCCGCGGAGGTACCGTCGACCCTCGTGTACGTAGGAGGGGACAGGGCCTTGGTGCCTCGGAACAGGCCGGCGGTCACCATGATCGAGTCGACCGTGGATCCATCCAGGACCTGATTCTTCGGTGAGAACGCGTCGATCGACGGAGGGATGATGACCCGGCGTTCCGGATCGAGCCCTTCCCACACGTAGGCCTCTCTCGAGAACACGTACGCTTCGGCCGGCGCGACGTAGGGGATGAGGAACCGCCACGCGCGTTTCGCCACTTCGTTGGGCGTGTCGAGCCCAACATGACATCTCCAGATCACCGTCAGCCCGGCGTCGATCAGGGGCTGGATCAGCCCCGCAGGTTGCGGGTCGTGGACGAGCACGACGTCTCCCCGATCCACGAGCCCCACGAGCTCCCTCGCGTTGGCGTTCGTTACGCGTTCGTAGATCTCTCG
>WHSQ01000430.1 GCA_009380005.1 Actinomycetota bacterium
TTGATCGATCTGAAGGACGGCACACCGGAGTCGGTTCGGGAACGTCTCGACTTTTTGGCGCACGTTCACGTAACCCGCTCACGGCTGGACGCGGATCTGCTGGGGCGCCCCGCGCTGCTGTACCCGTCTCATACGGTGTTTCCTGGGGTGCCGTTGGTGTCGTCGACGCTGACGTTGCCGGGCGGCACCGGCGACCACGCGTCCACCCCTGATCATGACTCGCTGGACATCACCGGAGACATCGACATCCGCTGGCACGGCGCCGCCGACGTATGGGCGACGGGTCAGTCGCAGGCGCTGATCGGAAAGTGGGAGGCGGCCGGCAGCAACCGGTCCTTCTCGGTCTCGCTGTTGAGTGATGGTCGCCCCAGCATCCTAATCAGTGTTGACGGGTCGTCGTCGGCTGCGTTCAACGCCACCGCCGAGGTTCCGGTCGGCGACGGTGAGCCGATCGGGCTGCGGGTCACACGGGTCCAGTCAACCGGGTTGACGACGTTCTACACATCGGTGGACGACGGGCAGACATGGCAGCAGCTGGGGGACACCGGCACGCTGCGCGCGGGCGACGCGATCTTCGCGGGCACGTCAAGGGTGGAGATCGGCCAGCGTGACGGCACCACAGGCACGCCATTGCTCATGTTCGCCGGAACAGTCGACTGGGTCGAGATCCGCGACGGCATCGACGGCACCGCAGTCGCCAACCCCGACTTCACGGTTGCCTC
>WHSQ01000431.1 GCA_009380005.1 Actinomycetota bacterium
AACGGAAGAAGATCAAGGACCTCCCGGTCAGCGGTCGCAAGGTGACCCTCATCTGGTTGCGGCGGCGGTTCACCTGCGACAACTGCGATGAGCGTCACACCGAGACCCACCCGGTGATCGAGGGCAAGATCACCACCCGTCTGGCGCGGGCGATCGTCAAGGACGCGACCCAGCTGTCGATCACCGAGATCACCCGTCGCTACGGACTCTCGTGGCACTCGGTCATGGCCCTGGTGAAGGCGTGGTCGGCCCGCCTCGGGGAGCAGCGGCGCAAGAAGAGCTGCCCGATCCTTTTGGTCGACGAGACCTCGCTCAGGCGCCGGCACCGCTACGTCACCCAAGTGCTCAACGGTGACACCGGCGAGCTCTTGGCGACGATCCCGCATCGCGATGCAAGGGCACTGTCGAGCTTCTTTGCCGCCCAGGGACACCGCTGGTGCCGCAAGGTCAAGGTCGTGGTCACCGACGGATCGCCCGCCTACCGGGCCGCCATCCGGGGTCACCTCGGCGGTGCCACCCACGTGCTCGATCGCTTCCACGTGGTCAGGTGGTTCGCCACCGGCCTCATCGAGGTCCGCCGCCGGGTCCAGCGGGGAGAGCCGGGGCAGGTCCCGGTGTTCTCCCCGGTGATCTTCCGCACCCGTTACCTGCAGCTGGCGCGCGCCGAGCACCTCGATGGCGATCAGTTCGGTCGTCTCGCGGTCGCGCTGACCGAAGACCCC
>WHSQ01000432.1 GCA_009380005.1 Actinomycetota bacterium
CCCGGACCCGTCGTTTGACAGAACCCACGGTTGCTAGCGAGCGAGGAACGAAAGGCAGACTTCGCTTTCCAGAGTCGCAACTTCGCCCGGTAACCGACTCCTGCTGCTCGCCGCGCGCCCGATTGACCGCCGCATGTTCCCCCTTTGCGACAGGATCGTTCTCCTCCTGCCACTCTCTACCGGGGGCGGCAAGCGTGGGGCCGGCTGGACTCGAACCAGCGACCAACGGATTATGAGTCAGGCCTTAGCCGCCACCCTCTGACCTGCACGAACGCGAAAAGCCAGAGCTTCGACTTCCAACGCGGTTGCGGACCGAAGCTCCCTCGCATGGACCCGAGTGACATAGAAACGTGGAACAAATGTGGAACGCGATTGGCGTGAGCCGGGGAAACTAGGGCGGATGGACAAGGCGCGGAATTCAACGCTTGCTGGCTCACGAAGTGGTCGCGGCTTTCGGTACCAGGACGCGGCCTCGGCCAGCCTGTGTGTAGACGCTCTGATGGGTGCCCCTTGGAAGGTCGTTCCAGAGGGAGGGGACGACGCGTCTCTTGAGACTCCTGATGGGGTCATCGAACTTCAAATCAAATCCCGTCAACCACACCTCGGGTTCTTTCCAATAATCGATCTAGCCGATTGGCTCGCAGAGCTCGACGAGAAGCATGATGAGGACCGAACTCTCGGCGTCCTCGCAGAACGTGATGTGAAGGAGGTCTCCCCCACAG
>WHSQ01000433.1 GCA_009380005.1 Actinomycetota bacterium
AGCCAAGCTCGCGCCAGCCCATCCGATGCTGTGGCGTCCCGTGGCCACCACCGAAGGCGAAATCCACGCCGCAGTGACCGCAGTCGAACGTGTGCTGCGCGACCGCGCGGAAGGCCGTGACACCGACCGCTCCCCCGTCACGTTGATGGTCGATGAGCTGTCGAAGACGATGCGGGGGCCTTTGGCTGCGACCATCGCCGCTCTGCTGGAAGGCGTCGCGCAGGAGGGCCGCAAGCTGTCGGTCCGCGCGGTGCTGCTCGGGCAACGCTGGTCTGCATCCAGGACAGGCGGCAGCGGGGACATGCGCGACACCATCCCCGACTTCCTGCTCATGAGGATGCGCCGCACGGACGCGAGGATGCTGTCGGGGATGCCGACCGATGACCTGCCCGACACGGCGAACCTGCCGCCAGGGCACGGGTTCCTGCTGTCAGGTGAGGACGGAGCGGTCCGCGTCGTCCAGCCGCAGGTGAGCGCCATGGACGTGTCCACGTTCGCCTCTGCGACCCTCGGGCGAACCTTGGGCGAACCTGAGGCCGGCCTCTTGCGAACAGGTTCGCAACAGCAGGGTTCTGCCCGAGGTCTGCCCGAGGTTGGCCCGAGGTCTGCCCAAGGTCAGCGGGTGGTCGCCCTGCTCGCCTCAGGGGCCACCGTCGCAGAGGTCACCGACGAGCTGTCAGGGGTCCGCGACCGCTCATCGGGGACCTGGAAGAACACCC
>WHSQ01000434.1 GCA_009380005.1 Actinomycetota bacterium
TATGCAACCACCCCCCGGCGCCCAAGCAGTCACACGAAACATCGAGGTTAGCGGTCAAGGGATCGCCGGATCTGTTCTCGGTAGCGCCGAAGGTGTCCAGTTCGACCTGTCAGACTTCTCCTACGTCGCACGCATCGCGGCAGATCAGCGCCTGTTGGTCGTCGGGGCGCAGACGGACTTCGAGACCCTCGAGGATCTGCAAACGTCGAGGGCGTTCGGTTCGCCAGCTCGGGTCCGGGCGGGTCGGATCACATCGACGCGACGGTGCTGTTCCCGGTCCTCGGCATCGACGGTGAGATCCTTACCGGTTTCGCCGGCGGGACGGAGACAGAGCTGGCAGTGACCACCGGAGACACCGACGCCATGAGCGGGGTCAACCGCCTCTCGTGTCCCCCCGGTGCAGCGGGGGGAGCACCGCGCCGTCCTGCTCATCGGGGATGAGCGCATCCAGGAGCTGCCGGATGTCCCCGCGCTGCTGGAACTGGACCTCGGTGAGTCCGAGATGGCGATGGCCCAGGCTCACGTCGACCTGCAAGCGATGGGTCGCCTGGTGCCCGCGCCTCCGGGTGTCCCAGATGATTGCCTGGCGCAACTGCGGGACGCATCGCGGCGGCAACGGAGGATCCTGAATTCGTGGAGCAGATGGAGACTGCGAAGTGGCCGATCGACTTCAGGAGCGGGGAGGAAATGCAGACGATCGCCGAGTCGATCGTCAACT
>WHSQ01000435.1 GCA_009380005.1 Actinomycetota bacterium
ATGAACATCCTGGGTTTGGGAGCGCATGGTACCGTGAGCACCCGGATGTCGCCGCGAACTCATCCAACCGATACCAGTCATGGGAGGTCGTGCCCGGATGGGTACGTCTGTATCCGTGTCGATTCCCCTGGAGCCGGGCGCTCACCCGGGTTCGCGAACCCGTTCTCCGAGCAGGAGACGCTCGACTTCTACGATTGCATCGAGTGGGCAGGCACGCAGGTATGGTGCAAGGTCTCGACGGCTTCGAAGAGCGTGAGGAAACGGCCTGGCCGTCGAGAGCCCACCGGGTCCAAGGGTATCTTCTTGTCCCGATTGTCCCGCGCTAGTTGAGCGCCCGGACATAAGAGAGGCCGTGGAGGTTTGTCGTGTCGAAGTCATCGAACGACCTGCCCATCGTCCGTTGGGCTGCCGCCGCCATCGGTTTCATCTACATCTACGCTGCTATCGGGTACCTTCCGTACTCGGCTGCGGTCGGTCTGTTCATCGCAGGTATGTTCAGCTTGTGCTTCGTGATCTATCCGGCGCGCCGTGGCTCTGAGAAGGGTCGGGTCACGGTCTTCGATGCCCTCTGGATTCTGGTGGTGTGGGGATGCGCGGGCTACTTCATTCTCGAGTACGAAAGCATGGCACGTCGGGCAGGAGCGCCGACGGATCTGGAGATCTGGATCGGCATCGCGAGTATCATCTTCTCACTCGAGATTTCACGGCGGACCA
>WHSQ01000436.1 GCA_009380005.1 Actinomycetota bacterium
CAGGTGGTGCCCGGCGCGGAGGCGACGAGAGCCTGGTCTGCGGCTTTCGCATGGAACGTGGGAAGGCGTGCCCCGGTACTGCCGTCGTCGTCTTCGGGCGGGGCGGCGAGAGGGAGTATCCCGAGCGGGTGGACCCCGTGAGGGATTGAGTACCGATCCGGGACACGCCGGCGGACTGGCTTGTAGTAGCGGTGAAGCCCCTGCTGGGCGCGGTGGGGGTGGAGCGAAGAGGCCGGGTCGTCCGTGGCTGTGTTCGTGTGGTCAACCGGGCGGTGAGCCTGGGAGGAGCTTGATGGATCAGCAGAGATCATCCGGGAAGTCGTTCGACATTTCCAAGCAGGAAGTGTGGGAGGCCTACCGGCAGGTGAGAGCCCATCAGGGCGCGCCTGGGGTGGATGAGGTGACGCTCGCGGAGTTCGAGACCGGTCTGAAGAACAACCTGTACAAGATCTGGAATCGGATGTCGTCAGGAACCTATTTTCCTCCTCCGGTCAGAGCGGTGGAGATACCGAAGCCGCATGGCACGGGGACCCGAATTCTCGGCGTGCCCGCTGTCGCGGACAGGATCGCCCAGACGGTGGCGGCCCGCAGGCTGGAGGCGAAGGTCGAACCGATCTTCCATCCAGACTCCTACGGGTACCGGCGTGTGTCCTGAAAGGGGGCGCTTCCGGATTTTCCGTGGGCGCGCCTCCCCGGTCTGGAGCCTCGGTGAC
>WHSQ01000437.1 GCA_009380005.1 Actinomycetota bacterium
GCACCACGCTGGCCGCCTCGACCCTCGAAGTGGCCTAACCGAACCCTCCGCAAAACGGTTCACGGGGCACCACCCTGGAGGGGCTGGTGTGCCACTCCGACGCCGGCAGTTCACCTCCATCCGCTACGGCGAACGGCTCGCCGAACTCGGCGCGGTCCCCTCGATCGGATCCGTCGGGGACAGCCTCTTAACCGGCCAACCACCTACTTCAGTAGCAGTCTGAGGCCCTCCGGGACGCCCTCGAAGCGGTGCCGTAGCGGGTGCTTGCATTGGGTTGGACATGGAGTTACAGATGTGGTCATGGCCGACGAGCAGGTGCAGCTGGAGCTGGAGCTGGGTGACGGCGTCTGGTCGTCAACGACCACGCGGGCGATCGCGACTCATCGGCGGACCGTAGCACGGACCTGAAGCCTGGGGGCCGCCGGCTCACCCAGACCGCGGTCCGCATCGATCAGCTCTCTGGCGTTTATCCCTTCGACTACCGCGCCCGATTGAGGGCTTTGAGGGACGATCCGAATCTGGTCCATTTCGTTACTCATACAGCCTCGCCCTTCTTCAGCCTCCAGTATGACTCCAGCCCTATCCACGTACCGTATCCGTGAGGTGGCTTGCTCGTCAAGGAAAGTTTGGCTTGTATCGGTGGATGGAGCCCCCAGAAGGTTGGGGGTGGGGTTAAGTACTGCGTGGCCTGAGGAGCCCTAACCTGTTGACG
>WHSQ01000438.1 GCA_009380005.1 Actinomycetota bacterium
AGGACACCGGGCTGTGCAAGACCTGCGTCGACCGGCTGCGGCGCGACTTGGTTGACGCCGGCGACCTCGCCGCCGATCTCGCGTTGGTGCTGTCCCGGCAAACCAGGTTCACGGCGGGCTCGGGTGGCGCGTCGGCGGCGGAGCGGCCGGTGCCGTTCGACTCCCGCGCCACGCCGGCGGCCGAGCAGCTGCGGCGGGTGTTGCGGAATGTCGCCGCCGCCGCGGGCATGCCCGGCGCCGGCCACGCGTCGACCCGGGCGTGCGCCACGTGGCTGCACGGGGAGGCCCGTCGTATCGCCCGCTGCCCGGACGCGTGGGCGATGGCCTCCGCCGTCGCCTGGCAGGTGGACCGGGTGCGGGTGGTGTGTGACCGGCCGGCTCAGCTGCTGTACGTCGGCACCTGCGACGGCCGCACCATCCGCGACGAGACGCTGGCGCCGCTGGGCGGCGCCGGGCGGTGTCCGTGCGTGTGTCACCACGGGACGGTGTGGCGGCCGGCGTGTGACATGCCCGGCGGCTGCGGGGACATAGACGCAGGCACCCTGACCGTGCGGCTGGATCCGATGCCCACCGCCCGAGCCACCAAAGCGATCGCGGAAATCTGCGAACACCTCACCGACACCGAAACCCGCTACCCCGGCACCGACCTGAGGCTTCGCTACCAGATCAAATAACGCCGCTGACGTCACACAGATTCTGACACCATGTCC
>WHSQ01000439.1 GCA_009380005.1 Actinomycetota bacterium
GGCGCCGTACAAGACCGAACGCCACATCGACTCGCACGCGGTCGGATGCAGTCCGACAAGGACGTTGTCGACCACCGAGAGATCCGGAAGGACTCTGGGTGTTTGAAATGTTCTTACCAGACGGGCATCGCCGCTGCGCTGATCGGCCCGGAGCTGGTCCACCGACCGGCCACTGACCAGAATCGATCCCTCGTCGACGGTGTCCAGGCCGGTCAGGCAGTTCACCAGCGTCGTCTTGCCGGCTCCGTTCGGTCCGATCAGGGCGACGATCTCACCCGGAGCGATGTCGAGGTCGATGTTCGTGAGTGCCTTCAGTCCGCCGAAGCTCTTGCTCATCGACCTGACCTGCAACGCACCGCTGTCGTTGCTCGTGGACGCCTTCAGCGTGACGAGGTCGCTGAGCGCGACATCTCTCTCCGGCATGGGTTCGGCCCGTCTGCCTGTGTACCATCGGGCGCGGATCCAGCGACGTACCACGCGCACGATCTGGACCAGCCCACCCGGTGTGTACACGACCGCGAGGATGAGCAGGACGCCGATGATCGCCTCGCGGTACGCGTCGAAATCGGCCAGCCACTCGGGCATCGTCGACACAAACACTGCGCCGAACACGGGGCCGAGCGGGCTGGCCAGACCGCCCAGTAGGGCGAACACGAGCAGATCCGTCAACAACTGGAAACCGAACAGGGACGGCACCAGCACACGGTTG
>WHSQ01000043.1 GCA_009380005.1 Actinomycetota bacterium
CTAGATGCCGTTTTCGCAGGTCGCTCCTGAGCGAAACCACGATATCTATCGTGACTATCGTTGCGGTGGGCCGGGAGGCGCGACGAGACCAAGCTGCAGCATCGCGGTTAGGTCGTCACGGGTGGCCCAGTGCTCCGCGAGCTTGCCTCCATCGATACGGAACCAATGAGTCTGGTACGCGTCGATAGTCTTGCCCGTCGGCGGCATCACGCCGTTCAGCGCGCCGGTATTGGTGCCTACCGATCGAATGCGGCACGCAACTCGATCGTGCTCGCTAATCAGATCCTCGATCTCGAAACGCATATCCGGGTATTGGTCGACCAGCCACCCGACGGTGCGTCGCATGTGCTCCGGCCCAGGAACGCGACCGGGTTCCTCGTGTCCGAATGGCGCCAATGCGTGCTCGATGTACTCACGAGCGATGATTTCCTCGCACATGTCGAGGTTCCGCCGGTTGAACACTTCTTCTACCCATCGCCGCACAAGGTCCTTGTTATCTTCCGACATCTGATCCTCCCGCTAACGCAGTTCGCTCAGCAGATCTGCGAGCTCTTTAGCATTCTTCTGAGCGTAATCTCTGAAGCAGTTGTTCATCAGGACGTGCGTCGTCTTCGCTTCCTCGGCGAGCCGCCCGAGCTTGGGGACCCACTCCCGTAGTTCCTCGTCCGAGTACTCGTAGCGGAAGCGCTTCTGGACCGAGCCGCTCTCCCACTCCTCCGCGTTGCGGCCGTGGAAGCGCATCATCGCCAGGTCGGCGGTGGCCGCGACCACGGGCGGGATCGAGCTCACGAAGCCTTGGGGCATGTCGACGCACACGAACGGCAGACCGTGGCCCTCGAGGAACTCCAGGGTCTCCTGTTGGTTGTCGGGCGTCAGCCACGTCTTGTTCCGGAACTCCACGGCTATCCGCAACGGAGCGCATCGCTTGGCGCACTCGATGATGTAGTCGCGGTTCCGCTTCCCGATCGTGAACCACGGCGGGAATTGGAACAGGACCGCTCCCAGCTTCCCCGCTTCGTGGAGGGGGACGAGCGCGGACAGGAACCGATCCCAGACCTCGTCGACGACCTTCGGCTCCAGGTCCTTCGGGTAGAGCGACTTCTTGTCGCTCGCGACCTCAAGATCCTTGTAGAGCGCATCCAGTTTGGTGGGGTGCTGGGTGAGCAGGGAGAACGCCTTGATGTTGAACGTGAAGTTCGGGGGCGTCCGTTCGGCCCACAGCTCCGAGTTCTTCTCGCTCGGCGGGAAGTAGTAGGTGGAATCGACCTCGACCAGCGGGAACTGCTCCGCGTAGAAGCGCAACCTGTCCTCGGCGCTGGTGACCCCCTTCGGGTACCAGCCCGCGCCGAGCAGGGACTTATCGGTCCACGACGCCGTCCCGATCAGGATCTCGCCCATCCCCGAGTGTTATCACGCGAACGCGCCGACGTGGACGGACTCCTGAGGGACACGGGTCGTGGAGAGACCCGCCTTCCGCGCGAGCTCGGCGAAGCGCACCGAGTCCCGGACCGCGCAGCATCCGGGATCGTTGTTGAAGAACACGTACACGGGCTCGTCGGCGGTCCAGTTCGCGGCCAGCTCGTCGACCCAGTGCCGGAGGGCGCGTTCGCCGTAGCAGGGGATCGGCGAGGCCAGGCCGTGATGGAAGCGCAGGTAGGTCCAGTCGGCCGTCCGCCACGTCGGCGTGATCGGTCGCGAGCCGCGGTCCGCGAGGGTCAGAGCGGCGGTGTGCTTCTCGAGCACCGCCCTCGTCTCCTTCGTGTACCAGCTGTCGTGACGGAACTCGACCGACACCCGCATGCCTTCGAATCGTCTCAAGCACGCCTCGAGTGCGCCTACGTCGATCTGAAGGTTCGGAGGCAGTTGGACGAGGATCGGCCCCAGCTTCTCTCCCAGGTGGCGCGCGTTGGCCATGAATCGATCGATGGAGTCCTCGGCGTTACGTAGGCGTCGGATGTGGGTGATGTAGCGGTTGGCCTTGACGACGAAGGAGAAGTCATCCGGCGTGCGAGTGCGCCACGAATCGAAGGTCGCGGGCTTGGGCAGCATGTAGAAGGTGTTGTTGATCTCGACCAGCTTGAACCGCTCGGCGTAGTACTCGAGCCACGCCCGCTGCGGAACCTGTTTGGGATAGAAACGTTCGCGCCAGTCCTTGTACTGCCACCCGGATGTGCCGATCAGGACCGGCACGGCGCTAGCGGCGAACCAGGAGCAGCGTCCGTCTCTTGCGGCGGTTCTCTGCCATCTCTCGTCCTTCCGAGTGGCTCCGTCGGGCGTCGATGCAGGATTTGCCTGCCTAGGTAGTTCTCCTGCTTCGACGCCGGATAAACGCCAGAAGTTGCAGACAAGCAGGCACGGATCCGGCGATCCGGCCCCGGTCTGGAGCGCCGGGCTCAGCCCCCGGAAGAGGTCGGCGGGCCCGCTTCACGCTCGTCTTGCTCGGTCGCCCCCAGGGGCTCGGGCAGGCCCTCGAACGTCGTGGATGCCTCGGCGTAGAGCCGTTTGGGTATGCGCCCGCTGCCGTGCGCCAGGCGGCCGGCCTCCACGGCGCGCCTGATCGCTTCCGCCATCCGCACCGGATCCCGCGCCCTGGTGATGGCGCTGGCGGCCAGAACCGCGTCGCAACCGATCTCCATCGCGAGGGCGGCATCGGAGGCGGTGCCCACGCCGGCATCGAGGATGACCGGCACCCGGGCGCGCTCGACGATGATCCTGAGGTTGTAGGGGTTCTTGATCCCGGCACCGCTCCCTATCGGCGAGCCCAAGGGCATCACCGCGACGCAGCCGACATCTTCGAGTCGGCGCGCCAGGATGGGATCATCGTTCGTGTAGGGAAGAACGGTGAAACCGTCGTCGACGAGATCTTCCGCCGCGGCGACCAGATCGATCGGATCGGGAAGAAGCGTTTCGTCGTCCCCGATCACCTCCAGCTTGATCCAGTCGGTTTCGAAGGCGTCCCGAGCGAGCTTCGCCGTCAGCACGGCGTCTCGGGCCGTGAAGCAGCCCGCTGTGTTAGGCAGCACGCGTGCGCCGACGCGCTCGATCACGTCGATGATGGAACCGCCCGCGTTCGGATCGATGCGGCGCAATGCCACCGTCACCAGGTCGGCCCCCGAAGCGATGATCGACTGCTCGAGCACATCGAGGCTGGGAGCACCGCCGGTGCCCATGATGAGGCGCGACGTCAGAACCTCGTCCGCGATCACGAACGGATCGTCCATCAGCCTCCCCCGACCGCGTTGAGTATCTCTACAACGTCCTCTGCATCCAGTTCGGTTGCATCCCATTCGGAGCGCGGGACGACCTCGCCGTTCACGGCCACCGCGACCCCCCGGCTCCCCCGCGGAATCGACCCACCGGCTCCACGCTCCGCCACGAGCTCCGCCACGGTCATGCCGTCGGCCACCGAGGTCATCTCACCGTTGATCCTTATGTCCCGCGTCACGAGACGGCCTCCGTCGATCGGAAGCGCTGGGGACTGAACCCGGCGATCGACGCGGGCGTGGACCCAGAATCGATCAGGTCGACGATCCCGGCGGCGGTGATCGGCGCCAGGAGGATCCCGGAACGATAGTGGCCCGTGGCGACCAGAAGTCCCTCCAATCCGGATTCGCCGATCATCGGCGCGTTGTCGGGCGAGCCCGGCCTGAGCCCGGCCACAGTCTCCACCAGCTCCAGCTCGTCCACACCCGGAAGGATCTCCCACGTCTCGCGCAACAGGGTGAACACCGCCCCCGCGGTGACCGTCGTATCGAAACCCTGCTCCTCGACGGTGGCTCCGATCACGAGGCGCCCGTCGCCCCGCGGGACCACGTAGACGTCACCGCCACGGATGTTGCGGGTTGCGAGAGGCATCGCAGCAGGCCCCAGCAGATGCATGAGCTGCCCTTTCACCGGTCGTACCGGAGGAACGAATTCGGGCGGTATCCCACCCACGGCCGCCGACCAGCAGCCTGCGGCCAGGACGACGACGCCGCCACCGAGTCTCTCCCCGCCCTCGAGGGATACGCCGGTGACTCGCTCGTTCTCCACGATCACCCCGGTCGCCCGGTCCTTACGGACGTCCACGTGCATCTCGCCGCATGCCGCCAGCAACGCCTCGACCAGCGCGCGATTGTCGACCTGGTGATCGCCTTCGACCAACAGGCCTCCGCGGATACTCGGCACCAGCCCGGGCTCCAACGCACGGCATTCGCGACCCTTCAAGCGCGTGACCTCGAGGCCGAGCTCCCGCTGGAACCGGTAGACCTCCGCCAGGGCCGAGTTCTCATCGGCATCTCGGGCGACGGCCAACGTTCCGCACTGCCGGTAGCCCGCCTCCCGACCTGCATCGGCCTCCAGCTCCTCGATGAAGTTGGGATACATCCGGTTCGACTCCAGGTTGAGCGCCAGCGTCGCCTCTTCGCCGAAGTGGGCCTCCATCACGGGTGACAACATCCCCGCGGCCGCCCACGACGCGCCTCGTCCCGGATGCTCGTCCAGGACCGTCACGCGCATCCCACGTTTGGTCGCCCTCCACGCGATCCCAAGACCGATGGCTCCGCCACCGATCACGATCACATCGGGGCTCGGTGCACCCTTGGCTTCCAAGTGGCCTCCCCACGCCGGCGTTACCCGGATCGGGTCCTGCGGGTCGTGAGCCGCGAGCCCACCTCTCAGCCCGGCGCGTCCGAGCTCCCCGGCAATATCGACGTGTCCAGTATAGGAAGGGGTCGGGGACTAGTGCGCGTGGGAGGCCCCGGCGAGCCTCTGCATGATCGCGCCGTCCCTGAACGACAGGCGCTTCGATAGCCGGACCGAGAGCCCCGCTCGAGGCCCGGCGACGAACTGCAGCTGATCGACGAGGGAACGCATCAACTGGACCCCTCGTCCGCTCTCATCCTCGACGCCCGCCGGCACCCGCTCGAGGGCGCCGGGAGCGAGCCCGGCACCGAGATCGGTCACCCGCATCTCACACAGATCGGGGAACACGCCGACCTTGACCTCGTATTCGTGCCCACTGCCGTTCGCGTGTTTGAGGACGTTCGTGCAGGCTTCGGTCACCGCTACCAGCACGTCCGAGATGCACGCCTCGTCCACACCGAGCCTCGTCAAGGCGGACGAGACTAGGTGGCGGACGACCGGCACGCTCGCTTCGTCGTGCGGCAGGCAGAGATTGAACAGGACCTCCATCCCTATGGCTTGCCCACCTGCGACCTACATAAAAGGGACGTTCTGGAAAAGTTCGGCGAGTTCTCCAGGCCTCTGGGAGCTCGGTCAGGTTTCGTCACGACGCAGGACGCGTTTGAACGCCAGCAGAGCGGTATCCACGTCCGATCGATCGACGTCTCTGTGCGTCACGAGACGCATGGTGGCACCTGGGAAGCCGAGCGTTAAGACGCCCTCCGAGAGCAGCCGTTCGGCGACCTCGGAGGCGTCCACCGCGAACGGGGCGAGGTTCAGGAAGACCATGTTCGTCTGAGGCTCCTCGACAACCGCGTCTTCGTGCAGCTGGCGCAGTCCCGTGGCCAGGATCCGGGCGTTCTCGTGGTCTTCGACGAGCCTCTCGATACCGGTGTCCACGGCAACACGGGCTGCCGCAGCGATAACGCCCACCTGCCGCATGCCCCCACCGAGACGCTTGCGGACGTAGCGGCCCTCCTCGATGCGTTCGGCCGTCGAAGAAACGATGGAGCCGATCGGAGCACCGAGGCCCTTCGAGAAGCAGAAGGTGATCGTGTCGGCGAGGGCGGCCCACTCACGCGCCGGCGTACCCGTTGCAGCTTGTGCGTTGAAGATGCGTGCGCCGTCGATGTGGACCGAAGCGCCGGCGGCATGGGAGACCTCGGAAAGAGAGCGTGCCGCCTCCAGTGGGAAGACCTTCCCTCCCGCGGAATTGTGGGTGTTCTCCATCGCAACTACCGCGGTGCCGGGATTGTGCTCGCTTCGCTGACGGATGAGCAGCCCAACCTGATCCGCGGTGATCACGCCATCGGTGCCCGGTACGGGCCGCGTGACGAGGCCCAGGTTGGTCGCTACGGAACCACCTTCGTAGTGGAGGAAATGAGCCCTGCTCTCGCAGATCACCTCGTCGCCGGGCCTGCTGAGCACGCCCAGACATACCTGGTTGCCCATCGATCCCGTCGGCACGAACAGCGCCGCTTCCTTGCCGAGCAGATCCGCGACGTGCTCCTGGAGCGAGTTGACGGTCGGATCGTCGCCGAAGACATCGTCTCCCACCTCTGCGTCCGCCATCGCACGCCGCATCTCCGGCGTGGGCCGCGTGACGGTGTCGGAGCGAAGATCGATCATCCGAAGAACACTTCCGCGGTCTCGTAGAGTTCCTCGTCGAGGGTCTTCAGCGTTCCCACGCCTTCGTTCAAAGGCACCCGCACGATCTCGGTCCCTTGCAACGCGACCATCTTCCCGTGATCCCCTTCCGTGGCGGCGTCGATCGCCGCTATACCGAAACGGGTGGCGAGCACGCGGTCGTACGCCGTGGGAGTGCCCCCGCGTTGGATGTGGCCGAGGATCGTGGCGCGGGTATCGAAACCGGTGCGGTCCTTGATCTCGCTCTCGAGCCACACCCCCACGCCCCCGAGTCGCACGTGACCGAAGGCGTCCTTCTCCTGCGTCTGCAGGCTCTCCTGCCCCTCGCGCGGCACGGCGCCCTCTGCGACGACCACGATCGAGAACGAATGCCCCCTCTGGTGACGGTGCCGGATGTGCTCGCATACCTCCTCGATGTCGAAGGGTCGCTCGGGAACCAGGATCGAATCGGCACCACCGGCGATACCGGAGTACGCGGCGATCCAACCCGCGTGACGGCCCATCACCTCGAGTACGAGCACGCGATTGTGCGACTCCGCCGTCGAGTGCAGACGGTCTATGGCATCCGTGCAGATCTGGACCGCGGTATGGAAACCAAAGGTGAAATCGGTCGCGCTGAGGTCGTTGTCGATGGTCTTGGGGACCCCGACCATGCTGACGCCCTCGGCGGTCAGCTTGTCGGCCACGCCGAGCGTGTCCTCCCCGCCGACGGCGATCAGGCAATCGATGCGTTCGGCTTCGAGGCTCTCCTTCACCAGTTCCACGCCCCGCTCTTCCTTGAAGGGGTTCGTGCGCGAGGAGCCCAGGATCGTGCCCCCTCGGTGCAGGATGCCGGAGGTGTTGTCCGGAGTCAGGTAGCTCACCCGGTTCTCGAGCACCCCACGCCATCCATCCCGGTAGCCCACGACGGCGTGCCCGTAGACGTTCACGCCTTTGCGGACGACGGCGCGGATGACCGCGTTGAGCCCCGGGCAATCCCCGCCTCCGGTCAGGATCCCGATCCGAGCCATCTCGACCTCCTCTGCCGCGAGCGCTCCTCCCACCCTATAGACCGCCGCCGCCCCCGGCGCCCGCTTGACTACGCCCGCCACCATTGGTCACGCTCTTTGACATGTTGCTCAATACCCGCCCGACGCATACCGACATATAGCCATGAGGCTCGGGAGGGGCACTTCGCTGCGCGCCCTGGGTGCGGCGGCGCTGCTACTGGCGGCGCTGGGCGCGACGCGCCCCGCCACCGCGGAGGATCTCGAGACACTGAAGGCTCGTGCGCAATCCGTCGCCGACGAGGTGACCAACCTCGAGCACCGGCTCGAGGATCTGAACGTCGAACGCGCTCGCCTCGATGCCGACATCACCGAGGCCAACAAGTCGATCGCTCATCTGCAGATCGAGATCGAGGCCGCCGAGGCCGCCTACCGCGCCGCGTCGGAGCGATTCGTCGAGCGAGCGATCGAGGCCTACAAGGCCGGCGGCAGCTCGACTCGGGTCGCGCTCCTGCTATCCGCTCGCGACCTGGACGACTTCTTCATGCTGGCCCAAGCCACCAGCCACCAGGCGGAGCTCGACGCCGCATCGGTCCATGAGCTGATGGATGCCCGCGACGAGGCGACACGCCTTCAAGGCTCCGTCGATGCTCGCAAACAGCGTCTGCTGTCCGCTTCGACGCAGGCCGAAACCGTGGCGGGCGAGATCGCCGGCACCCTCGAGCGACGGCGGGAGGCCCTGTCCCGGCTCACCGAAGAGATCGAGCGGCTGGAAGAGGAGCTTCGGCGCCGGGCCCGAGCCGCGACCAGCGCGTTCCCAGGGGCTCGACGACCGACCGGGGAACCGGACCGAGAGTTGCTCGAGAAACTCACCGGCGCAGGGCCATCGCTGAGGATCCCCGACGGATTCATCGGCACCGGCGTGATCTTCGAAGGTCTGGCGTCGTGGTACGGCCCGGGCTTCGAGGGCAACAGCACCGCAAATGGTGACAAGTTCGATTCGCGCCTCTACACCGCAGCGAGCAAGGAACTCCCCCTCGGTACCTGGCTGCACATCAGGCACGAGGGCAAGGGCGTCGTCGTGTTGGTGAACGATCGAGGCCCGTACGTCGAGCCCCGCATCCTCGATCTCTCCAAAGCCGCGGCCGAAGCCCTGGGCATGATCGGCAAGGGGGTGGGTTGGGTCGAAGCCCAGATCATCGTTAGGGCCTAACCGTTAGAGCGCCTTCGTCAACCGGACCGTGGTGCCGGTGGCGAGGGACATGACCTCCACCGCGTCCATCAGGCCCTTCATCACCTGGAACCCCCGTCCTCGGTCGCGGAGGAGGTCCTCGCCCTTGGATGGGTGCGAAGCCATCGCCCACCGACGAGCGGAGTGATCCTCTACCTGGAAGATCGCAGCGTGTGGAGCGATCTCCCACCAGATGAGCGGGGGCCGGGGGCCTTCCTCGTTCGATGTCCCGAACTCCAGGGCGTTCGTACACGCTTCGGTCACGGCCACCACGCAATCGAAGGCCGCCTGCTCCGACACCCCGAAACGGCTGAGGTCATCGCGGATCGTGTGGCGGATCTCGGACAGGCTAGCTTTGTCGTTCACGACGAACCGGCGGATCAGGCGGTCGCGGCGAGCCCTGCCCGAACCGATCGTAGGAGGATCATCCAATGGCCGACCTTGTCCTGTCTATCGACGCCGGTACGACCGGCATCACGGTCTTGGCGGTTGACGGCACCGGCAAGGTTAATGCGCGCGCGTACTCCGAGTTTCCACAGTCCTATCCGAGACCGGGATGGGTGGAGCACGATGCGAACACCATCTGGGTCACCGCCCGAGATGTCCTTCACGAGTGCTTGGCCTCTTCTGGGGCCGATGCGGCGGATATCGCCGGGATCGGCATAACCAACCAACGCGAGACGACGGTTGTCTGGGAGCGAGCGAGGGGCGAACCGATCGCGCCGGCCATCGTCTGGCAGGACCGGCGAACGGCGGCCGCTTGCGACCTGCTCCGCGAGGAGCACGCGGAGCGGATCCGGGAGCGGACGGGCCTGGTGGTGGACCCGTACTTCTCCGGCACGAAGATCGCGTGGCTGCTTGATAACGTCGACGGCGCGCGCCGCAGGGCCGAAGCCGGTGAACTCGCCTTCGGGACTATCGACACGTGGCTCATCTGGAAGATGACCGGCGGGGATCGTCACGTGACGGAGCCTTCGAACGCGTCACGGACGATGCTCTACGACCTGGCCGCGCAGGGATGGGACGAGGAGCTGTGCGCACTGCTCCATGTGCCCCCCGCCGTGCTCCCCGAGATCGTTCCGTCGAGCGGCCGCTTCGGCGAGACCGAGCCGGGGTTGTTCGCCTCGGCCATCCCCATATCCGGCGCCGCCGGGGACCAGCAGGCCGCCCTCTTCGGTCAGGTCTGCACGGAACAAGGGATGGCCAAGAACACCTACGGCACGGGTTCGTTCGTCCTCATGAACACCGGCCGCGAGGTTCCCCGCTCCGAACACGGGTTACTCGGGACCGCGGCATGGGACCTCGGCGATGGCGCCCGCTACGCGCTCGAGGGCAGCATCTTCGTCACCGGTGCGGCGATCCAGTGGATGCGGGACGGGATGGGCATCATCTCGGACGCGGCGGAGGCGGGCCCCCTCGCCGCCAGCGTGCCGGACAACGGCGGCGCGTATCTCGTCCCCGCTTTCGCCGGTCTCGGCGCGCCTCACTGGGACGCATACGCGCGCGGCGCGTTCGTCGGGCTCACGCTTGGGATCACCAAAGCCCACCTCGCACGCGCGGTGGTCGAAGCGATGGCGTTCCAGACACGAGACGTCGTCGAAGCGATGACCGCCGACGTCGGGAAGCCTCTGGCGGAGCTAAGGGTGGACGGCGGGGCAAGCGTCATGGATCTGCTGTGCCAGTTCCAGGCGGACCAGCTCGGCGTGGTGGTGCGGCGGCCCGAGAACCTCGAGACGACGGCGATGGGCGCAGCCTTCCTGGCCGGCCTCGCCGAAGGTGTCTGGGGCTCGACGGACGAGATCGCGTGGCGCGCCGCAGCGGAGTTCGAACCGAAGGCGTCGCGGGACGAAGCCGATGCGGCCTACGAGGGGTGGCAACAGGCGCTCGAACGATCGAAGGGGTGGGCGCGTGCCCGTTAGCTGTGATCAGCCGGCCAGGATCTCTTCCGACAGGACGATCTCGTCCTCGGGAGGCCGCGCGGATTCCGGTAGAGGGATCGTCGCGGCCCGGGAGGCATATTCGTCCCGGTAGTCCTGGCCCGACAACTGCATGATCTCGAACATCAACTCGTCGGTGATAGAGCGGAGCGCGAGCCGGTCGCGCTCTCGGCCCTCGAAGCGCGAGACGTCGATCGGCTTTCCGAAACGGAGCTTCGCCCTGATGCCGGGACGCAGCCGAGGGAACTTGGCTGCTTTCGGCATCACCTCGTCCGTGCCGATCAAGCCACAGGGGATGATGGGCACCCCCGCGGCCAACGCGAGCCGCGCGACGCCGGTGCGCCCGCGGTAGAGCCGGCCGTCGGGAGAGCGCGTGCCTTCCGGGTAGATCCCGAGCAGGTTTCCCTCTTGCAAGACCTGCAGACCGGTCTCCAAGGCCTTCTGGGACTTCGCCTTGTCATCGCGCTCGACGGGGATCTGCCCCACCATGCGGAAGAACCAGGCCGTCTTCCACGACGTGAAGTAGTCGGCCTTCGCTAGGTAGGTCATCTTCCGCCTCCTGATGACCAGCGGGATGAAGAACGAATCCAGGAACGACAAGTGGTTGGCCGCGATGATGGCCGGACCCTTCTTGGGCACGTGCTCGAGGCCCTCTACGCGGATGCGGTAGAGCGCCAGCAGCGTCGGCTTCAGGATGGCCTTGAAGACCCAGTACATCATCTGGAACGAACCTCTCTTCTGACCCCCGTACCCCAGCCGCATGTTAGAGAATCCCTACCGATTCGACAACGCGACCCGTGGATGGGTTACCAGGGGAGGCAAACGCTTGCAACAGATAGCAGTGCTCGAGGGGGCCGAGGAGTTCGAGTTCGGGGATGGTCCGGTGGCGGCTCTGCTCGTGCACGGCTTCACCGGCACCCCTCAGGGGATGCGCCCCCTGGGCCGGTACCTGGTCGAAAGGGGCCTGGCGGTGGTGGGGATCCGGTTGCCGGGCCACGGGACCACCTGGCAGGACCTCAACACGCGCACCGCCGAGGAGTGGATCACGGCCGCAGAGGAGGCCTTCCACCAGCTCGCCGCCCGGAAGGAGAAGGTCTTCCTGGTCGGTCTGTCGTTCGGCGCCGCGATCTGCCTCGACATCGCAGCCCGCTACCCGGACCAGGTGGCCGGCTTCGTGGGGTTGGCCCCCTTCCTCTTCACGAGGAATCCGCGCCGCTTCCTCGCGCCCTTGATCCGGAGGATCGCGAAGTCGGTCCCCGGCGTAGGCAACGACATCTTCGACCCGGAGCAACGCGAGTTGGTCTACGACCGCTTCCCGGTGGTAGCGGGACATCTCATGCTGCGGTTCGGGAAGAAGGTCGTCGCCGAACTCGGCGCGGTGCGCTCCCCCACGCTGCTGATCCACTCCCGCAACGATCACACCGCACACCCGTCGAACTCCCAGGTGATCCACGACACGATCTCATCGGAGGACAAGGAGATCGTGTGGCTGGACCGGAGCTATCACGTCATCACCCTCGACGTGGATCGCGATCACGTGTACGAACGCACCCACAGCTTCATCGAGAAGAGGTCTCGAGATGCCTTCTGAGATCGTGTCCCTCGAAGGTCACATCATCGACTCCTTGATGTTGCCCAAGGTCCTCGATGAGGTCGTCGAGCTGGGAGCCACGTTCGAGTTCCTGGAACTGACCGTCGGGATCAAGCACGAAGACCCTTCCGTCGCACGTCTCCGCGTAACGACCGAGACGGACGACGAGCTGACGGTGCTCGTCGATCGACTGCGCGCCCACGGTGCCAACCCCGAGACGGTCGAAGACGCCTCCGTCGAGCCGGCCGACATCGCCGGCTCTTTCCCGCCGGGTTTCTATTCAACGACGAACCTGGCGACCGATGTTCGACTGAACGGCAGGTGGGTGGCGGTCGATCGACCGGAGATGGACTGCGGCATCGTCATCGAGGATGGACGCGCCCGCACCATCGCCATGGCGGACGTGCAAGGGGGGATGAACATCGTCATGCGCAGCCTTGGCATCCGGGTTCATCCGGTGGACAAACCCCGTGAGGGCAAGGCGAACTTCGAGTTCATGTCATCCGACGTCTCCAGCGAGAAGCCCAAGTCGTTGCTCGTTGATCAGGTCGCCGAGCAGCTACGGCTCGTGAAAGAGGCGGGCCAGCGCATCCTGTGGGTCGCCGGCCCGGCGGTGGTCCACACGGGCGCCGGCCCCGACGTCTCGGCGCTCATCAGGGCCGGTTACGTCGACGCTCTGTTCGCCGGTAACGGCGTGGCAGCACACGACATCGAGTCGAACATCTTCGGGACCTCCCTCGGCGTCTATCTCGAACACGGCCTCCCCGCCGAGCATGGGCACGAGCATCACATCCGCGCCATCAACGAGCTGCGGCGCCACGGCTCGTTCAAGTCGGCGATCGATGCGGGAGTCTTCTCCGACGGGATCGTCTATCACCTGGTCGAACGCGGGGCCGAATACCTGTTCGGCGGCAGCGTTCGCGACGACGGTCCCCTGCCGGAGATCGTCAGCGACATGGTCGAGGTCCAGCGACGGCTCCGGGATCTCATCTGGGGCACCGACGGCCAGGACGTGATCGGTTGCTGCATCGTGCTGGGAACGATGTTGCACGGCATCGCCACCGGTAACTGCCTACCCGCCTCCGTACCCCTGGTTTGTGTCGACATCAATCAGGCGACCGTCACGAAGCTCATGGATCGCGGCTCGTGGCAGTCTCTCGGCATCATCACCGATGTCGGGCTCTTCGTCCGGCAACTCGCCGAACGTCTGGCGCCGGACGAGCTGAGGCCGGTCGACGACGACGCCGAGGTCCGAGAAGCGGGCTCCCGGACCCGGACCTAGGCGATCGAGTCCAGGACCGCCGGCGCGATCCGTTGCAACATCGGGAAGAGCCGGCGTTCCTCCAGCCTGATGTGTGCGCCGAACGCGCCGGCCACCTTCCGCATCAGGTGAGCGTCTACGTCACCCGCCCGTGCGCCACGCGCCAGTTCGTCGACGAGCTCTCGGAGCTCGATGTGCTCCTCGAGGATCGTGACCATCATCGCTCGCTCCGCCAGACCCTTGTCCATCAGCGCCGGGAGCAAGTGAGCCTCTTCGTCGGCGAAGTGACGGGCGGCGTCCTCTCGGAAGAAGGCACAGAAGCGGCTCGCCGCGGCGACCCTTTCGGCTGCTCCCCCACCGGCTGCCAGCTTCAGCCGGCGAGACTCGGCGAGGCCGTGGTGATGATCGCTCGTATAGGGCACGAGAGCGGGATGGCGCCGGTTCCAAGGCGTTGGGCTCATGGATGCCTCTCCCGGCGCACGCCCGTAGCCATGACAGCCGGATGCTCCAGCACCGCGTCCCCGAACATGTGTCGAAGCTCCGCGACCGACGCAACGCGGGCGACGGCTGCGGCTCCGGCGACCCCGGGGATGAGATCGCGGGCCGCGGTGATCCTCAACTCGTCGCGTTCCCGAACCAGGACGTGGCGGATGTGGGCACCCAGCATCTGGGCAGCCGCCTGCTGCTGGGTGAGGGGACCGTCGACGATGACGGGGAGGTCGTTCATGACCTCATGGATCGTGGTCCGGTGTGGGTCCTTGCCCTGGGCGATCACCCACATCAGATCCCGCTCCGTGAACAGGCCGACGAACGAATAGGTCTCGTCGTCCACACCGAGCGCTCTGATGCTCAGGTCGCTCATGAGCCGAGCGGCGTCCATGACGCTGGCCGTGTCGCGTATGCGGATCAACGGTTGTGTCCTGGCTAACGCATCCATGTTCCCTCCCTACTCGACGATCATCGCCGTGACCATCCCGAACATGCCGTTCGGGCTCTCCGCGTGATTCAAGACATGACAATGGAAGGCCCACACGCCGGGTTCGCTACCTTCGACGATCACGTCGTAGCGTTCCCCCGGACCCACCAGGACGGTGTCGGCCAGGTACGGCTGTGGCAGTCGGTGCCCATCCTTCGCAACGACCTTCTGCGGGATCCCGTGGAGGTGCATGGGATGGATGAGCAGGCCTTCGTTCATGTACCGGATACGGATCGTCTCGCCCCGCCCGAGGGAGAACGGCGCAGTGGCCGGGAAGCCCTTCCCGTTGATGGTGAAACCGAGTGGACCGTCGTTGAGGACCATGTTGACGTCCTGATCGACCTTGGGATCCTTGGGATCGAGTGGTACATGTTGGTGCCGCTGTTGCGGACGGTGAACTCGTAGGTGAAGCTCTTGCCCGGCATCACCGCGCGCTGGTTGATCACGGGAACACCGTCCATCTCGTTCGGCACCGTCATACCGTGGAAGTGGATCGTGGTGGGTTCGTTATCGAGCTCGTTGTGCAAGATGACGCGCACCCGATCGCCCAGCTCGGCGCGGATCGCCGGCCCCGGGATCATGCCGTTGTAAGCGAAGCCCTGCTTCGTCTCACCGGGCGCAACCTCCCAGGTGATCTCGTCGGCCGTGAGCTGGAAGACCTTCACCCCATCCTCCATACGGGGTTCCAGATCGACACCGCCGGTGCCCTTCGTCGATGCCGGGAACGAACCCGTCACCTCGGCGTCGTGACGGACCATCTCCTGTGGTGACATCGTCGTCGCTCCCACGCCGTGACTCCCGTGCTCGCCGTTCGATGTATCCGAGCCTTCCGTGACGGTAAGCGTCCCCTTCATGCCCCCTTCCGCGTGGCCCGCGACCTCGCACATGAACCCGTAGGTGCCGGGCTCGAGATCGGCCGTGAAGCCGTCGCTGCCCCCGCCGGGGATGATCGGCGTCCGCGCACCTGCGTCGACGATGGCGAAGTTGTGCTCGGCAGAGCCCTCGTTCTTCACGTTGAACGTGACTTCGCCCGCCCCCACCTCGAGCTCGTCCGGTTCTATGTAGAGCTCGCCGAGCTCCACATCCACCGAGTTCGCCGAAGGCGACGTCCCCGCCACCGGAGTCGTCCCCGGCTCGGCTCGTCGCTGATTGGAGTCGAAGGCCGCCATCGAAACCAGGCCGACGCCGAACGCAACGACCACGAAGAAGCCCGCTACGGGCCAGACGAGCTTCACCTTGGCCGAATCGCTCATATCGCTCATCGCTGCTCCTCCTGATGCTGGGTCCGATGCTGGGTTCCTCGCGACGCCATTCCAGCGGCTCGGCCGCAGAGGGGGCAGGGCCGAAAGGCACCCGCTGGGGGCCCAAACGTCCCGACTTGACCGGGACGCCCCCAGGCCTGCTGCTCGATCGGCGTTGGATCCCGTCGGCCCCCTTCCGGGGGCTCACCTACTCCTCGGTGCGGTGTTCGCCCGCTCGAACGCGGGCGATGTACGACGCCGCCTCGGCGCGACGCGCTACCTCGAGCTTCTGGAGGATGGTCGAGACGTAGTTCTTGACCGTCTTGTCCGACAGGTGGATCCGCCCGGCGATCTCCCGGTTCGTCAGGCCCTCGCCGACGAGATCCAGGATCCTTTCCTCCTGGGGTGAGAGACGAGCCAGTTTGGGATCCTTGTCGTCGAACTTCGCCTTGCGGAGTCGCTCCAGCACGCGTCTCGTGACGCCGGGGTCGAGCAGCGATCCGCCCGCTCCGACCGCTCTTATCGCTTCGACGAGGTCATGGCCCCGGATCTGTTTCAGGACGAAACCGGCTGCACCCGCCATGATCGAATTGAACAGGGCCTCGTCATCCGAGAACGAAGTCAGCATGATCACCTGGGTGTCGGGGAGCTCGCTCCTTATCTCCCGGCATGCTTCGACGCCACTTCCATCAGGCATGCGGACATCCATCACGATGACGTTCGGCTTGTAGGCACGGGCCGTGCGGAGCGCGGTAGCCCCCGAGTCGGCTTCGGCGACCACGTCGATGTCGTCCTCCGCTTCGAGCAGGGTTCGTAGGCCTTGACGGACGATCTCGTGGTCGTCCACCAACATCACGGTCAGTACGTTCGCCACTATCCCTCCCTCGGGATCTCGAGCCTGTGCCGCGTGCCGCCGCCTGGTCTCGTGGATATCTCGAGATGTCCCCGGAGCTTACGCGCTCGCTCCTCCATGTTGCGGAGCCCATGGCCCCGCTCGACGGATCCGGGGTCGAACCCGATGCCGTCATCCTCGATCGTGAGCTCGAAGCCGACGTCGTCCATGTGAAGCGCGAGATGCACGTTCCGCGCCTTGGCGTGGCGGGCGATGTTCGACAGAACCTCGCGGATTACCTGCACGACATCGGTCTGGGCGTGCTCGTCGAGAGATAGCGTCGCTTGCTCGTCCACGTCCAGCTCCGTGCCCACCAGGGCATTCACTTCGATGTCCCGAGCGAGTTCCTTGATGGCGGCCGACAGCCCGTGCTCTTCCACGGCCTTCGGGCGCAGTTCGAAGATGTAGCTCCTGACGTCCCTGACGACGTTGTCGAGCTCGGCTATCGCGCCGTCGATACGTCGACGTGCCGTCTCGCCATCCCTGTCCATGAGCGACAAGGAGCCCTGAAGAGATAGGCCGACCGAATAGATCGACTGGATCACGCCGTCGTGCAGCTCCTTGGAGATGCGTTCGCGCTCCTCGAGGACGTCCAGCTCACGACGACGTTCCTTCGCCTCGTCCACTAGACGAGCGTTCTCCACCGCGATCCCGGCCTGGGATGCCAGAGTCAGTGCGATGCGTTCGTCGTCCTTGGTGAACTCCTCTCCTTCCTCCTTCTCGGTCAGGTAGAGCCGGCCGAACACCCGGCCTCGAACGACGATCGGGACGCCGAGGAAGGTGTGCATCTCGGGATGTGCGGGCGGGAAGCCGTAGGAGCGCTGGTGTTCTGAGATCTCCGGCAGCCTCAGGGGCCGGCCTTCTTCGATCAAGACCCCGAGGACACCTCGCCCGCGCGGCAGATCGCCGATGCGTTCGGCCGTTGCCTCGTCTATCCCCGAGTACACGAAGCGGGAGAGGTGATGGGGACCTTCCTCCGCCAGCACGCCGACCGCCGCATAGCGGGCCCCGACGACGTCCCGGGCCAGATCGGCGATGCGCTGAAGGAGGGAATCGAGCTCGAGCTCCGAGGCCAACACCATCCCTGCTTCCACCAGCGCGGCCAGACGTCGGTCTCGAGAAGGCGACATCCACTCAGTCTATGGAAGCCGGAACCGTCAGATGCCGGCGGGAAGCATCGGGGAGGCCGCCATGGGGCGGCGCGGGCGTTCAGCCTTGGCGACCAGGCGCACGATGTCGCCCCGCGAGATGATGCCCACGAGGTAGCCGTCCGGATCGACGACCGGAAGCCGTTTGATCCCGCGCCGGTCGAGGATGTCGGCTGCTTCCCAAACGCTCGTGGCCGGCGCCACGGTCACCACGGGCCGGGTCATCACGTCCATTACCGTCTCCGTCGACAACTCGTGATCCTTGCGGCGCCGGGCGACGCGCACGATGTCGGATGCCGAGACCATCCCCACCACCTTGCCGCCCTCGACCACCGGAGCCCCGCCGATCGCGTTCCGGGACAGGCGTTCGGCAACCGCCGCGACGCTCTCGGACGGGAAGAGCATCACGACCAGATGCGTCATCACTTCCTGAACGTCGGTATCGGACACGGCTCCTGCTCCCCTTCGTCGCCTCGACCGGAGATCAGGGTGCCCGTTCCCGGCGCCGGTCGATAGGGCCGGTCGGCCCGAAGCCCCGGGGCCGTTCGGGCGTCCCCTAGAGAGACAAGCGCTCGCCCAGGATGTCCTTCAGCGAGCGGCTCGAGATCTCCTCGAGCTCGTAGAAAGCGCGTACCGCGGGTTTCTGGATGTCGCATATGCGGCGAAGGTCGATCGGCGTAGCGATCAGAACGACGTCGGCATCGGAAGCGTTGATCGTCGCCGACAGGTCCTCACGTTGCTGGTCCGAGTAGCCCATGGCCGGCAGCAGCGTCCCGATGTGCGGGTACTTGTCGTAGACGGCCTTGATCGTTCCCGTCGCCCATCCCCGGGGATCGACCAAGGCGGCGGCCCCCGCACGCCGCGCGGCAACGACGCCGGCCCCGTACGTCATCTCGCCGTGGGTCAGCGTCGGACCGTCCTCGACCACGAGCACCTTCTTGCCGTTCAGATCGGCTCCCTCTTCGAGGCTGATCGGCGAGTTCGCCTCGACGATCTCGGCACCGGGGTTGGCCGATTCGATGGTCGACCTGAGGGCCTCGACGTCCTTGATCTGCGCCGAATCGACCTTGTTGATGACGACGACGTCCGCCATACGGAGGTTGGTCTCGCCCGGGTGGTACGAGGTCTCGTGTCCGAGTCGTAACGGATCTGCCACGACGATATGGATGTCGGGAGCGTAGAATGGGAGGTCGTTGTTGCCGCCGTCCCACAGGATCACGTCCACCTCTTCCTGCGCACGTTTCAGGATCTCCCCGTAGTCGACCCCCGCGTACACGATCGAACCTTGGTGCAGATGCGGCTCGAATTCCTCACGCTCTTCGATGGTGCAATCGTGCTTGTCCATGTCCGCGAAGGTCTCGAAACGTTGCCACACCTGATCCGCGAGTCGCCCGTAAGGCATCGGATGTCTGATGACAGCGACCTTCTTGCCCGCGTCCTTGAGGACCCGCGTCACTGCGCGGGTCGTCTGCGATTTGCCGGCGCCGGTGCGAACCGCGCAGACCGAGACCACCGGGATGCGCGCCTCGAGGGTCGTCGACTTGGGACCGAGCAGCATGTAATCGGCGCCCGCCGCCAACACGCGGGAAGCGATGTGCATCACCTGGATGTGCGAGATGTCCGAATACGAGAAGACGACCTCGTCGACCTCTCGGTCCCGGATCAAGTATTCGAGCTCGTCCTCGCTCTCGATGGGGATCCCGCCGGGGTAGGAGGACCCGGCCAGCTCGGGCGGATAGACCCTGCCTTCGATACCTGGGATCTGGGTTGCCGTGAAGGCGACGATCTCGGACCGCTCGTCATCGCGATAGCGAACGTTGAAGTTGTGGAAATCTCGGCCGGCGGCACCCATGATGACGACCCGCCGGCGGCGGTTATCGGCTGGCATCGAGGCGGCAGCCTACAACGGGGCCCCCCGACCCTCGATAAAGTGACCCCGTGCGCAAACGCAAGCTGACCCGCAGGGGATCGAAACGACGTAAACAGCTTATCGACGCTGCCTTGAGGCAGTTCGCGTACGCGGGCTATCACGGCACCACGGTGGGTGACATCTGCGACGAGCTCGGCGTCGGCAAGGGCGTCTTCTACTGGTACTTCGATTCGAAGGACGAGCTGTTCGCCGAGTTGCTGAAGAAGACCCTGTACGAACTGAGACGAGCGCAAGAGGTCGCCATCGACCGCGTCAAGGACCCCGTCGAGCGCATCGATCAGGGTATCCGAGCTTCCATCCGCTTCTTCAGGGAGAACCCCGGATACGTGCAGGTGATACGAACCGCAGCACGGTACGAGCAGTTCGCCGCCGCCCTGGCTCATGGGCAGGAGGTCGTCGTCGCGGACACGGCGCTCCACATCAAGGCCGGCATGTCCGAAGGCCGGCTGCGTCATGGCGATCCCGAGCTCATGGCCCACGGGATCCTCGGAGCCCTCTTCCACTTCGTCGAGACATACTTCGGCATAGACGGCGACGTCTCGCACGACCGCCCCGAACTGGAAGACGAAGCTGCTGCTTTCTGTCTTCGCGGTCTCCTCGCCTAAGACCTAACCGGCATCCGTCTCCAGCGCCTTGCGCATGCCGCGCACAGCTTGACGGATGCGTTGCTCGTTCTCGACGAGCGCGAACCTCACATGGTCGTCGCCACCGGGCCCGAATCCCACACCCGGCGAGACGGCTACGTTCGCTTCCTGGAGCAGGTACTTGGCGAACTCCAGTGAGCCCTTCTCCCGGTGCGGCTCGGGGATCGGAGCCCACGCGAACATGGTCGCGGGGGGACGGATCATGTCCCAGCCGATGCGTTCCAAACCATCGCATAGTGCGTCGCGGCGAGCTCGATAGACCTCGCGGATCTGCTTCGGTACCTCAGTGCACTCGTTCAGGGCGATGATGCCGGCGATCTGGATCGGTTGGAAGACGCCGTAATCCAGGTACGACTTCAACTTCGTCAACGCGCCGACGATCTCGGCGTTGCCGACGCAGAACGCCAGACGCCACCCGGGCATCGAATAGGACTTTGAGAGCGAGAAGAACTCGACACCCACGTCTTTGGCCCCCGGCACCTGCATCAACGACGGCGCGCGCTCCTCCTCGAATACGAGGTCGGCATAAGCCAGGTCGTGCACGATGACGATGTCTCTCTTCTTGGCGAAATCGACCAGTTGCTCGAAGAAGGCAAGATCCACGACCGCCGTCGTCGGGTTATGAGGGAACGAGCAGAGAACGAGGCGCGGTTTCGGTTGAGCGCGCTCGTACGCCTCGACGAGATCTTCGAAGAAGTCCGATCCCATCGACAGCGGAACGCTCGTGACGTTGGCGCCGGCCAGGATCATGGCGTAGGTATGGATCGGATAGGTGGGTTCCGGCACCAGCACGGAGTCCCCCGGACCACACAGCACCCAGGCCAGGTGAGACAGGCCCTCCTTCGCACCGATCGTCGCTATCGCCTCGGTATCGGGGTCGAGGTGGACGTTCCAGGATCTCTCGTACAGGTCGCAGATCGCGGCCCGCAGCTTGGGGATACCCCTCGACGCCGAGTAGCGGTGGTTCCGAGGGTTGTCGACCGCTTCCTTGAGTTTCTCGACGACGGCCTCGGGCGTCGGGATGTCCGGATTGCCCATGCCGAGGTCGATGACGTCCTCACCGGCCCGGCGTGCTGCGATCTTCATGTCGTTCACGATCGAGAACACGTACGGTGGGAAGCGAGAGATGCGCCTGAACTCCATCAGGCCAACCTAGCGCAGGCGATACCCCCTAGGCGTTCGGATCGTCGAGCTCGATCGTCTTGCCGTCCAGGCGCACCAACGTCGACAGCACCAGGGTTCCCTTCTGTATCCGGCCCTCGACCGAGACGATCCCGCCGTTGCCGAGCCCCCTGACGCCCGCGGAGAGCTTGTCGTCGTATCCGAGGGTCTCCGCGGCGATCCACCGGATGGTCCCACCGTGACTGCAGACGACCACTTCTCCATCGGCCCATTCCCGGACGATGTCCGCAAGGGCGGCCAGGGCACGTTCGCGCACCTGATGCGGCGTCTCTCCCCCCGGTCGGGGCGTGTAGTGCCGCGCCATCCCCCACTGGTCCGGCCACCTCTCGACGATCTGGGCCGGGGTCAGGCTGGTCCACTCCCCCTGGTCTATCTCTCGCAGGCGCTCGTCGAGCCGGACCTCGAGCCCATGCCTTCGCGCTATCGCCTTGCCCGTCTCGGATGCACGCTGGAGGTCGCTGGCGTAGACCGCGTCGATGTTCTCGGCATCGAGCCTCTCCGCCGCCTCTTCGGCCTGCTGGTATCCCAATGCGTTCATCGGGATATCGGCCTGCCCCTGAGCCCGCTTGTCCACGTTCCAATCGGTAGCGCCATGGCGCACGAGGTAGATCTTCGTCACGGACCTATCTTGCCCCAGCCGAGAGACGCGACGCCGGCTCGGAGCTCCCTGCGAGAGACTGCAACGGCCGGGATCGCACCCCGAAGTGTCTACACAAGTAGGGGTCGCACCGTAGTGGCGAGGGCTTCGAACGTCTCCGGGGTCGCCTTGGGGAACGTCACGACCAGGTGCCCGGCCCCCGCATCGACCAGATCCCGGAGCGTCGAGGCGAACCGCTCGGCGGGACCCCACACATGGCGCTCGGGGAAATCCGTGCCGAGCGCGGCTGATCCCCGCTCATCATCCGTGTCGAGCACGCCGACGCCTCCCCACGTCAGCTCGAATCCATCTCTGGCCAAGCCCCGCGCGCGCTCGCGGAACCAGGCCGCATCCTTGCCCCACGCGTTCCATCCATCCGCCGTTCGTCGAGCCGCGTCACGCACGGCCCTCGAGTTCCCCGCCATCCAGAGCCGCGGGGGCGATGCGACCTCGGGACTCGAAGGCAGAGCCTCGATCGAGGCGAACTCATCCATGGCCGTGATCGGTTGCCCGCTCATGAACGCGCGCAGGAGGGACAGGGTCGAGACCAGTTGACGGGTGCGGTCGTCGCCGGCGAAGTACGGGATCCCGAACGCTTGGTTCTCGGCCCGGCTCAAGGAATCCCCGCTCCCCAGCGTCAACACCAACCGTCCCGGCGCGATCGTCGCTACCGTCGCAGCCATCTTCGCCAGGACTGCCGGGTGCCGAAGGGATGAACGCGTCACCATGGTCCCGACCGTTATGCGTTCGGTCGCCGCAGCGACGTAGGCGAGCGTCGACCATTGTTCGAAGATCGGCCGTTCCTTGCCACCGGAGAGCGGCCACATGTGATCGAAGAGCCAGACCGAGTCGAGACCCACGGCTTCCGCACGCAGCGCCGATCCGATCACCCGGTCGGGGTCGGACGTGAATTGAGGCAGGCTCACGCCGAGCGAGACCGTCACGAGGCATTCACCATCAGGTAACGGACGAGGAACTCGGAGACGCCCGCGGTCAGGATCGCGACGTAGAACAGTCCGGTCGCCGACTGGATCGATCGGATCTTGACGCACCGCCTAGCCATCCACGACACGACCCCGGTGAAGATGAGCAGCGCGATCCATATCCCGTAGAAGAACACCCCGAAGGACTCTCCGAAGCCCTGGAGTCCCAGTACCGCGCCCTCCGTCTCGGCGCCGGCCAGCCTCCCACCGGCGACCAAACCCAAGACCGCCGACGCCGCGACGCCGGCCAGACACAGGTCGCTGAGGCGGCCCAGCGCCCATGGCTTGAGCCCCGGTTGGTTGAGGTACCAGTGACCGAGCAACATCCCGTTCGTCACTGCGCCGAGCAGCAGGGCTCCGGCGAGGAGCTCCAGCACGGCGAGGGCCGGTGGCCACTCCGGAAGGGAGTCGGTGGCGACGATGAGGGCGGCCGCGCCGACGAGTGCGGCGGCGGCGCCCACGACGGTGCCGGGCACGTCCGTGCGCGAATACTGCACGACCAGATAGAGCAGCGAAACCCCCACGAAGGCGACCGCCCAGGGCCACACAGGATCGGCTCCGGTTGCTCTCACCGCGAGCAGGCTGAGGCCGCCGAGCATCAAGGTGCTCCAGGCGACGATGCGGAAGTGTCCGCGTCTAACGACGTTCCATGATTGGGTCCACGCACCGCCCGCCACCGTACCGACGGCCCACCCGAGGAGCACGAGCGCGCCGACACCTGCTGCACCGGTCACGATGACGTCACCTTCGGTCAGTCGCCGGCGAAACGCTTCTTGAGCCAGCCCGGGATGAATGCCGTCGAGATGTCCAGGATGTTGCGAACCACCTCGAGTACGTCTTCGTCGCCATCCCAGTGCTCGCGCACCACGTGTTCGGGAACGCGGTTGATGATCTGATCCAAGGCGAATGCCGCGAGCACGAGATCGTCCACCTGTCCGACACCCGGGACGAAGTCGGGGATGATATCGATGGGCGAAGCAAGGTACGCGCCAAGGATGACCAGGGTGGCCTTGACGCGCGACGGTACTCGTCGATCGCGCAGCAAACGCCATACGAGCTTGACCAACCGCGGAGCGAAGAGGGCGTATTCCTTCAGCGCGGTCAGCTGCTGCTCATGGTCGTCGCCCCGATCGGTCTCGGAGCCCGGCGTCTTGGTCGGCTCAAGGCCGGTTCCGTTACGTCGTTCGATCGGACCCGATGCGTCGCTCATATCGATCCCGTCAGGTAGATGACTCGTCGAGGGCCAGGGCGGCCGCGCCGATGATCCCCATATCCTTCCCCAGAGACGTCACGTCCAGACGCATCGGTCGACGCTTCTGGGCCTCGGTCATGGCAACGAGTTGATCACGAACGGCACCGAGATAGGCCTCGCCTGCGCCCACGACCCCACCGGCGAGCACGATGACTTCGGGATCGAAGATGTTGGCGACGTTGGAGAGTCCGATGCCGAGGCTGCGACCCGCCCGTCGCAACACCGTGCGCGCCGTCTCATCGTACTCACGCCCGGCCCTCGCGACGTGCTCGGCGGTGATCGAATCTGCGGAGCCCGCGAACGACAGGATCGAACTGCGCGGGTCCTGCTCGACCGCCTCCCGTCCCATGCGAGCGAGGGCCTGCCCCGATGCGAGCTGTTCGAGGCAACCTCGTAAGCCGCACTTGCACTCGGGACCGTCGGGATCGATGACCATATGGCCGAGCTCGGCGGCTGCCCCCCCGTAACCTCGGAGGAGCCTTCCGTTCACGACGAACCCGCTACCTATCCCCGTACCGAGGGTGATGAGTGCGAGCTCGCTCGTTCCCTGTGCCAACCCGAACGCCCGCTCCCCCCACGCCGCGACGTTCGCGTCGTTCTCGACGACGACCGGGAGGTTCGTTCGAGACTCGACCGCGTCACGGATGAAGGGATCGTCGTAGATGAGATTGGGTGAGAACGTGACGGCTCCCCGAGGGAAATCGACGAAGCCGGCGGCGCCGACGCCCACGCATTCGACCTTCACATCGAGATCGGCGTCACGCTCGAGGAGGTCCTCGACCACCGCGATGATCCCCTTCGTCCCGGCTAGGGGATCCGTGGGGCGCTCGGTACGCATCAGCACCTGGCCCCGCTCGTCTACGATCCCCGCTCGCGTGCGGGTTGCCCCTGTGTCCACTCCGATAGCCGCACGATCGCTCATCGCTTCACCGTCGAACGCAAGTTCAGACCGCGTCGATCCTTCGAACGTTGTCCGGCGGACCCTCTGCCGAATCGGCTTGGCCGCGGTCGGACTGATCGGTCGCGGCGATGATGCCGCCGGCCTCTTCGAGAAGGATCCCTGCGACGATCAACAGCTCCCGGGCCGCCGCGGACAGGTGGTCCAGCAGTTCGGGCTTGGTCTTCCGGACCACGCCGATCGTCGAACAGATCGGGCAATAGGCGCAGTCGGAGACGTCTTCGTGATCGTGGCGAGCCGCGAAGAGATCGCTGTAGCGGGCGGCTCTGTTCTCTCCTACCGTCAAATCGCCTCCCCTGGCGTGAGCCCTGAGGTTACAGCCGAACGCCTACCGGGATTCCACCCGCTCCTTCAGCCCATCGAGTGCCGCCTCCTTCAGGCGACGTTCGCCCTGACGTCGCAACAGACCGGGAACGGGGAACCCGGGGTCCAGGATCAGTTCGTAGCCGACGTCGGTCACATCGTCGAACTCATCGAACGTGTAGGCGCCGCGGAGTTGCCTCACATCTCCCTCGACGAGTTGCCACGAGTAACCGGCCGGCAGATCCGAGTAGTCGTACTCGAGGACGTAGCCGACGGTCTTGATCTTGGCGTCGACCTTCCAGGCCACCTGCACAGGACGTCCGTCATCGCCGCGCTCCAAGACCTCGACGCTCTTGACCTCCGAGTTCCACTCCGGATAGGACTCGAAGTCGGACGCCACCTCCACGATCTCGTCAACCGTTGCCTCGATATCGATCGTGTCCTTCACGTCGAAGGCCATAGCGCCTCCTTACTCCGGAGCGCGCCGCGAAGCATGCGGCCACGCGCGCTTGGTCGCTCTGAAATAGCCGACGTTGATGCACAAGGTACGACCGACGTACAGGGACGAGATAAGCGGTTGATGCACGTGACCGAAGTAGTGGAGACGCGGACCCACGTCGCGGATGTACTCGAGGATGTCCTCGCTCCCCGCCTCAGGGTGGCGCGCCAGCGTGTCGTAGCAGAGCTCCGGAACCGAAGGCGGGATGTGAGTGCACAGGACGTCGACCTCACCCAGGCCCTCCAACTTCGCCCGCATCTCCTCGGGGGTGACCTCTCCTCCGATGTTCAGCTCGGTGGGTAGAGCGCCGCCCGCGAAGCCGAAGCGTTCTCCCTCCAGATCGCGCACCGATCCATCCGCGAGATGGACGCCGGGGTTCTGGGCCGCGAACGAGGACGCCAGCTCGGGCCGGTCCACGTTGCCGAGGATCAGGTAGGTGGGATCGGGCAGGGCCTCGAACACCTCCTGGTACTGACGGATGGCCTTTTCGCCGATCTGCCTGCGCACGTCGTCCTCGCGTCCGGCGGAGCGCTCTCCGATCAGACGGCGAGCCTCCTCCAGCTTGCCCTCGGCACGGAGCTCGGCGACACGGCGGACGGGCTCGGGTGAGAAGACCTCGCACAGGATCCCCGTCATCGTCGTGTAATCGAGGAAGTTGATCA
>WHSQ01000440.1 GCA_009380005.1 Actinomycetota bacterium
CCTCAAGACCGTCAACGATCCCGAGCTCGGGATCGACATCTGGCACCTGGGGCTGGTCTACCAGATCGCCATAGACGACGACGGCAACGTGAAGATCGACTACACCCTGACGACCATGGGATGTCCGATAGGCCCCATGATCGAGGACGAGGTGCAGCAGGCGACCTCCGGCATCGAAGGGATGGGCGAGCTGACCATGGAGATGGTCATGTACCCGCCGTGGACGCCCGACAAGATGCACCCCCTCGCGAAGTCTGCCCTCGGCTTCGTCTGATCGCGACCTTGCTGGCCGGTCTCGAGTGTGCCCGGTGCGCCCGCACCTACGACGCGAACGAACTCCACAACCGGTGCGCCTGCGGTGGGACGCTCGCCGCGAGCTACCAGGCGAGCGCGGTTCCGCTCGCAGAGCTGCGTGCTCGTCCGGCCGGCATGTGGCGCTACCGGGAGCTCCTTCCACTCGAGGGAGACCCGGTCTCCCTGGGGGAGGTCGAAACCCCCCTCTTGAGGCTCGACCGCTTGGCGGGGCGGTGGGGCGTCGAGACGTGGCTGAAGGACGAGTCGCCCCTGCCGGGCACGACGTTCAAGGCTCGTGGCGCGGCGGTTGGACTATCGCGTGCGATCGAGCTCGGCGCCGAACGCCTCGTGATGCCCAGCGCGGGCAACGCCGGCGGTGCATGGGCCATGTACGCGGCCCGGGCCGGCGTGCC
>WHSQ01000441.1 GCA_009380005.1 Actinomycetota bacterium
GCATCCGCCAGCTCTTCAGGTGCGCGATGGCGCGTTCGATCGCGGCGCGGATGGCGCTGAAGTCGCGGTTGAAGCTGGCCTGGGTGTGATGGAGCTTCCCGCCGGGTGGTGTCCGAAACGGCACGAGGGCGATGCCGTCGACGCCGGTGTAGCCCAGGTCGGCGGCGGCGTGGCGGCCGGCCAGCAGGCCGGCGAGGCCCGAGGTGGGGAAGGCGTAGGCGTCGTGGCGGGCGCCGTGCACCGGGATCGGTCCGATGGCCGCGACTGCCCCGCTGGGCGTGGCGGCGAGTTGGATGTTCATACCGGGGTAGCCGGCCTTGCCGGAGTACAGGTCGGGGATGGCGGCCCAGTCCCAGGTGGGGGCTATGGTGCCGTCGACCAGGGCGGTGCTGCCGCCGAGGACCTCGCCCGGGTCGGGCACGAACCGCGCCAGAGCCTCGCCGATGGCCGGGCGGAGCAGGTCCCAGCGGCGAGATACCGTCGGCTGGCTGACGCCGAAGATGGCGCCTGCCCGGTCCTGGGTGATGTTGGTGCGCATCAACGTGACGACCATCGCCACCGACCGGTACAGCCCGATCGCTGCGGGCCTGCCGCCGGCGGCCGTCACGTCGGTGGTGATGGCAGCGACACCGGCGGTCAGCTCGGCTAGTCCTTGAGCAAGCGTGTCTGTCGTGGTGGATCGGCTTTGGATAGGGCAAAGGCCTTAT
>WHSQ01000442.1 GCA_009380005.1 Actinomycetota bacterium
GGCTCTTGACATCGTGAAGCATCTGGTCGAGTGGTCCCGCGGCTTCCTCAAAGGTGCCGGCATCGAGCTCCCCGCCTTGGACGTCGAGGCTGATCCGGGCGCTGCCTGGAAGCGGCACGTCACCGACATCCAGGCCATCCTCGACGACCCCGCCGGGCGGGTGCTCAGCAATCCGCACATCGGCGACAAGCCCGTGGACGAGGCGATCGACCAGTTCTACACAGCCGATGTCTGGATGCACTCGTGGGACCTCGCCAAGGCGCTCGGCCGCGAGCCCGACCTGGACCAGGAACGCTGCGCCACCGCGTTGGCGGCCATGGAGCCGGTAGAGCAGATGCTGCGCGACAGCGGGCAGTTCGGTCCCGCTGTGCCCGTCGCCCCCGACGCCTCCGTGCAGGACAAGCTGATGGCGTTCATCGGCCGCGACCCGGCGTGGCGGCCGGAAGGTTGAGTTTCCACCACGCCGTACGCGAACCCGACGGCAGCGCCGATGTACGAGTCCAGGCCCGGTTCGGCGCTCCCGCCAGCGATCACCACGTTCAGGAAGTCGTTCCCGAGGTAGCCCGCCGACACCGCGGCGGCCGGCCACAGGATCGGGCATTATAGCTGATCCGGACAAAGAAACGCAAAGTCTGACTTTCCTCGCAAAGTGCCCCCGGCAGGATTCGAACCTGCGCTCACGGCTCCGGAGGCCGGGCTGCTTTCG
>WHSQ01000443.1:0-262 GCA_009380005.1 Actinomycetota bacterium
CTTCTGCGTGGAACGTGAGAAGGCGTGCCCCGATACTGCTGTCCCTTTGTGGGTGGCGAGAGGGAGTGTTCCAAGCGGCTGAAACCGTGAGGGATTGAGTACCGTTGCGTGGGTGCGCTGGCGGACTGACTCGTAGTAGTGATGAAGCTCCTGTAATGGGAGTGGAGCGAAGGGATCAGGTCATTCGTGGCTGTGCTTTGTTCGATCAACCGGAAGTTCTCCGGGAGGAGTTGCGTGAGCGAGTCGAAGTTGTCAGGCAGGT
>WHSQ01000443.1:272-706 GCA_009380005.1 Actinomycetota bacterium
GGTGCGGGCGGTGGAGATACCGAAGACCCATGGCGGGGGCACCAGAATTTTAGGTGTGCCCACCGTGGGCGATCGGATCGCCCAGACGGTGGTGGCCCGGAGGCTGGGGGAGAAGGTCGAACCGATCTTCCACCCGGACTCCTACGGCTACCGGCCGGGGCGGTCCCCGCTGCACGCGATCGAGACCTGCCGTAAGCGCTGCTGGAAGACCGACTGGGTGATCGATCTGGACATCCAGAAGTTCTTCGACAGCGTTCCGTGGGACCTCGTCGTCAAGGCGGTGGAGGCCAACACCGACCTCCCGTGGGTGGTGCTATACGTCAAGCGGTGGCTGCAAGCACCGCTGCAACTGCCCGACGGGACCGTGCAACAGCGAGACCGGGGGACTCCACAGGGCTCTTCGGTCTCGCCCGTGCTGGCGAACCTGTTTCTCC
>WHSQ01000444.1 GCA_009380005.1 Actinomycetota bacterium
GGTACAGGTACGTCCGGGCCAGGTGGCGGGTGGCGCCGACCAGAGCGTGGGCCAGCATCGTCGGATCCTGGTCGGGGATGCTCCCGTCGGCCATGGCCTCCTTCAGGTGGCGGGTGATGTCGTCGATGGCCACCGCGTCGTTCTGGCGGAGGATGGCGGCGAAGTGCTCCTCGGTGGCGGCGAACTGCGACAGGTTGAAGAGGTGCCGGTTGTCCCGGAACCACCGCAGCGACGCCCGGATCCCCAGCTCGATGCGCCGGAGCGGATCGGGCTCGTCGCCGATGGCCGCCTGCTGGAGGCGGCGCAGGTCCTGCGAGGAGGAGGTCAGGATCTCGAGGAAGAGATCCTCCTTCGACTCGAAGTACCAGTAGAAGACGCCCTTGCCGACCCCCAGCGATTCCACGATCTCGGCCACCGACGTCGGGTGGTAGCCGCGCTCGGCGAACAGGCGGGCCGACTCGTCGAGGATCTGTTGGCGACGCTCCCGCCCGCGGGAGGTCAGCTTGCGTTGCACCCACCCAACGCTAGGAACAACTTGACCGCGCGGTCAATCAGGGGCGGTCAATCAGGGGCGGTCAATCAGAAGGAGGAGACGTCGACCAGCGGCTCTTTCTGGCCGTCAGGGTCGTCGCGGTTGTCCCAGTCGAAGCTGCCGGCGGCGATGAGGGCGTTGCGGACCTGGGCTGGCGTGGCGCCCGGGTGCTTG
>WHSQ01000445.1:0-276 GCA_009380005.1 Actinomycetota bacterium
ATCGGTCGAGATCGTGGTCCAGACGAGCGAGACGGCGTGCGAGCGGACCCGGGCGGGAGCCTCTGGGCCGATGCGAGCGGCGCCGCGGCGAGGGCGATGGCGGCGGCTCCCGGCACGATTGCCGTCGCGCACCTCACCATCCCGCGTCCTCCAGCCGTTGGATTCGCCGGCGAGGCGCCCACCCTACCCCGGACCGGGGAACGCGCGGAATACGCCGCGCGGGCGCCTCGCGGACGGGTGGTCCGCCGAGCGGGCGGCAGGCTGGCCCGAGAACGA
>WHSQ01000445.1:286-705 GCA_009380005.1 Actinomycetota bacterium
CGCGCAGAACGAAAAAACCCCGCCGGAGCGGGGCTTTCCACGAGTGCGCCCGAGAGGACTTGAACCTCCACGACCCTAGGGGTCACAAGGCCCTCAACCTTGCGCGTCTACCAATTCCGCCACAGGCGCGTGAGGTGGCAGTATAGACGCCGACCCGCGAGCGATGTGCCGGCCGCCCTCCCGCCGAGGGGGAGCGTCTGCTAGCGTCAAGAACACCTGTTCGCGTCCCGGAGGCGGTGCCCGCAATGGAGGAGCTCACCGAGCGCCAGACGGCGATCCTCGAGTTCATCGCTCACCACTGTCGTGAGAGCGGGTATCCACCCACTGTCCGCGAGATCGGCGAGGCCGTGGGGCTGGCGTCGCCGTCGACCGTCCACGCCCACCTCGCCAAGCTCGAGGAGGGCGGCCACATCCGCCGC
>WHSQ01000446.1 GCA_009380005.1 Actinomycetota bacterium
CCACGGGGCGGCGTCGGTGACCTTGCAGCACTCGTCTATCCAGGTCCGCACCTGGTCGACTCGTCGGGCGAACTCCTCGCGGGCGGCATTTGCGGACTCGCCAAGTTCGAAGTCGCCGCGGTCGAGCAGTCGTGGGAGGGCGGCGATGGCCTTGGCTGCGATCCCCTCAAGCTCGGCGGGGGTGGACAGCCTGTGATCGAGGTTGCGATCCTCGCGGCCTGTGAAGTCGTGGGGGAAAGGGAGCACCAGCCAGCGGCGGAAGTAGCCGACGGTCGTGTCGGCTGACGATGGGATCTTGTTGGCGGAGAACACGGGGACCGCCCAGGGTGTGAAGTCGAAGCGGTCGCGGCCCTTGTGCTCGGCGGAGACGGTGTCGCCGCCTGTGATCGCCTTGAACGTCGCGGTGGACTCCAGGTAGCTGCCGTCGATGTCGCCTGCGATGTTGGCGTCACCGGGGATCACAATCCTCGGCCCCATTGAGGCCGCATCCGCGACAGCTCACGTTGCACCTGCTGCGCGGTCACCGGGGATCACAATCCTCGGCCCCATTGAGGCCGCCCCTCCCGTGGTGATGCTGAGCAGCGATCTCTGTGTCACCGGGGATCACAATCCTCGGCCCCATTGAGGCCTCGACGCTGAAATGGGGTTGAGCGATGCCAGTTGAGTCACCGGGGATCACAATCCTCGGCCCCATTGAGGCTCGA
>WHSQ01000447.1 GCA_009380005.1 Actinomycetota bacterium
ATGAAGCTGAGCAGCTGCCGGCCCTGGCTGGTCAGCTTGAATCCCAGCGCCCGGCGCATCGCCAGGTAGTCCTCGGCCGCGGTCCGCAGCGCGCTCATGACCGCCGTCCCGGCCACGGGCGCGCGAGAGGACGCAGCGCCTGCTCGTCGACCTTCGCATAGGTCGCGGTCGCCAGGTGGCTGCGGTGGCGAAGCACCTGCCCGACCTCCGCGAGCGGCGCGCCCGCTTGCAGCATGGCGGTGGCCAGGGTGTGGCGCAGCCGGTGCGCGCCCAGTCGGCGGAGTCCGGCTCGCCGGCAGGCGCGCGCGACAATCTGACGCACCGCCATCGGCGTCAGCGCCCGATAGGGAGCGCGCGCGGTCACGAACACCGTCGCCGCGCCGCACCGGGGCCGACCGCCGGTCAGGTAGGCGGCCAGCGCCTCCCCGACCGCAACCGGCAGCGGGAGCCGCTCGAGGCGTCTGCCCTTGCCGCGGATCGCGACCTCGCCGCCGCGCCAGTCAACATCGTCCAGTTCGAGCGCGGCGGCCTCTGCGCCGCGTAGCCCCAGCCGCGCCAACAACACCAGCACCGCATAGTCCCGTCGCCCCACGGCCGTGGCCACGTCGCAGCTGTCCAGCTGCAGGCGCACCTCGCGTGCCTGCAGCCTGAACCGCACTGGATTTTGCGGAGGGTTCGGTTAGGCCACTTCGAGGGTCGAGGC
>WHSQ01000448.1 GCA_009380005.1 Actinomycetota bacterium
GGGACAGGCCGCCACGGTGGTCGCGGAGTTGTTGCGTCGCGAGCGCCAGGCGCAGGTGCAGGCTGCACGGCATCCATCCGGCCAGGAGGACCACCATGCAGCCTGCACAGCTGAGTTTGCTGCCGGACCAGACACCGGCGCCACCGTCGCTTCTTGCCAACCTGCCCGACCTGCAGGTGGCCGCGGCGATCCTGGAGCTCGCCCGGCTGATCGCCAACGCCGCGACGGCGACCAGCGGGGAGGTCGACGATGACTGAGATCTCCAAGATCACCACGGCGCACCTGCGCCGGCTCGCGGTGGTGTACGTGCGCCAGTCCACCCCCGGTCAGGTCATGGCCAACACCGAGTCGACCGCCCGCCAGTACGACCTGACCCAACGGGCGGTGGTGCTGGGCTGGCCCTCCGCCGCGGTGCGGGTGATCGACGACGACCTTGGTGTCAGTGGCTCGTCGACGGCGGGCCGCAGCGGGTTCGCCGAGCTTGCCGCTCAGGTCGGGCTCGGCCAGGTCGGTCTGGTGCTGTCGCTGGAGTGCTCCCGGCTGGCGCGCAACAACGCCGACTGGTACCGCCTGCTGGATCTGGCCGGTGCGTGCGACACACTCATCGGCGACACCGACGGCATCTACCATCCGGCGCTGTTCAACGACCGGTTGGTGCTCGGCATGAAAGGCACCATGAGCGAGGCCGAGTTGCACATCCTG
>WHSQ01000449.1 GCA_009380005.1 Actinomycetota bacterium
AATCACCTGGGGAATTTCGGTGATCGACTCTGAGGAATTTCCGCGATCGGCGGCATCAGCTCGTTCAACGCGTCTTCTGGACCGGCCCTGTCGGCATACTTGAGCACGATGACACGAGGCAGCAGGGACCGCCACCTCAGTCGGCGCTGGCTGTTGCACCGGACGACTTCAGTCCTGTGCGTGGCGCTTCCAGGGAAGCTGTCACGGCGGGCGATCAGGGGAGGACCGACGGCTTCTCCCTCCGTCAGGGACGGTGCGTCGCCCAGTAGTCGACCATTGGCTCGACGTCGATCGCGCCGAAGATCTCGTCGCGCCTGGCGCGGAAGCCCGGATCCGATCGGATGTCGCCCTGGATCATCACGAAGTCGTGAGCTCGTCCATCCGTTGGGATCGGTTGGGTGGCCACACCGAGGGTTACCAAGGACTCCGGCGCACCACCGTCCAGCGCTTGCGAGTGACGCATGAAAGTCACCTGCTTCATGTACTCCGCGCGATCAGCCCGCTCGGCGTCGTCGGTCACGAAGACGAGCATCCCATGAGGGACGACGAAGCGGCTCGCGATCCGACCGCCGCCACGCCCAACACGCTGGCACCGCTCGATCACAGCCTTGCCGATGGTCACGCGGGTCAGAAGGGGGATCCGGTCGAGGAACTCCACGACGCGCATGTAGGTGAGTGGGTCGGCAGTGTCCGAGAAGACGG
>WHSQ01000044.1 GCA_009380005.1 Actinomycetota bacterium
ACTCCGGGCCAGTCAGGAAGCGCTCCGTTTCGCTGACCTGCGCTGACGCGATTCGGACCCGTTAGGTTCTGACATTTTGCACTCCGGTCCGGAAAACCGTTGTCGCAGGTCCCGAGTGTGCGGCGTCGTCCTGATCCGTGGGTCGGTTACCGCCGGACGCCGACTGCAGGCCCTTAACCGGCCGCGATTGCCAACATTTCCCAACTCGCGACGCCAATCGGCCACTTCGTATAGAGGCGGGCCCAGCGACTCCGGCGTCCGGTTCGCCCCACGTTGGCCCGGCCTCGGCGGAACGCCAACTCCCTGCGGTGTTGATGGAGCAAGAACCGAGGGCTGAAGATACAGGTGCGATGAACAACGACGACGCGCTCCATCAGGGCAGGGAGTCTTTCGCCCGAAACGCGTGGGGAGATGCGTTCGCCCAGCTATCGGCCTCGGACTCGGAGTCGCCGCTCGAACCGGCCGACCTCGAGCTTCTGGGGATGGCCGCCGCCCTGATTGGCGCGGACGAAGCGGCCATCGACATCGGGGCGCGAGCGCACCAGGAGTACCTTCGCGTGAACAACCCGGCGCGCGCTGCCCGTGCCGCATTCTGGCTCGGGATGCTCCTACTCGACAAGGGTGAGATGGCCCGAGGCGGCGGGTGGCTCGCTCGGGCCCGGCGGATACTTGACGACGCGCAGGAGGACTGCGTTGAGCAAGGCTATGTTCTCGTCCCGGTCGCCATACAGACCATGTACGAGGGCGACATCGCGACGGCGTACGCCACCTTCGATCAGGCGGCCAAGATTGGAGACCGCTTCGGCGAATCGGACCTGATAACAATGTCTCGGCTCGGCCTGGGCAAGACCCTGATTCTTATGGGAGAAATCGTCGAGGGCGTTGCCTGCCTGGACGAGGCGATGGTGGCTGTTACCGCGTGTGAAGTGTCCCCGATCGTTGTGGGCATCGCCTACTGCGGCGTGATCGACGCATGCAAACAGATCTTCGATCTTCGTCGGGCGCAGGAGTGGACTGCGGCGCTGAGTCACTGGTGCAACGCCCAACCCGATCTGGTCCCATTCCGAGGACAGTGCCTGGTCCAACGAGCCGAGATCATGCAGCTGCAAGGTGCGTGGCCGGATGCGGTGACCGAGGCCCAACGAGCGTGCGAATTGCTCGCAGGCCAGCCACAGGTTGCCGGCTCTGCCTTCTATCAGCACGCCGAACTCCAGCGCCTGCGAGGCAACTTCGCGGCCGCCGAGGAGGGATACCGTCAGGCAGGCGATTGGGGAAGGAGCCCGCAGCCAGGCCTGGCACAGCTCTGGCTGGTGCAGGGACAGGTCGAGGCGGCGGTGGCGGCAATCCGCCTGGTAGTGGACGACGCCAAAGATCGCATCAGCCGGACACAACTCCTTCCCGCCTACGTCGAGATCATGCTGGCCGCACACGACGTCAAAACGGCACGCGACGCCACCGACGAGCTATTGGAGATCGCGGCCGACCTCGACGCTCCGCTCCTGCGCGCGGTTGCCGCGTACATCGAGGGAGCAGTCCTGCTCGCCGAGACGGATCCGCGAGCTGCTCTCGATGCGCTGCAGCACGCCCGGAAGCGGTGGCAAGAACTCGAAGCGCCGTACGAAGCCGCCAGGGCCCGAGCCCTGATCGGTCTCGCCTTGCGGGAACTCGGAGACCATGACAGTGGAGCGATGGAGCTGGACGCGGCCCGGCGGGCATTTGAGAAGCTAGGTGCCGCACCGGACCTCGCCCGCGTGGAGGGGCTATCCGGGAGAGCTGCACCCAAGACCATAGGCGGACTTACGCGGCGCGAGGCAGAGGTGCTTCGCCTCGTTGCGGCGGGGAAGACCAACCGAGCGATCGCAGACAAGCTCGTCATCAGCGAGAAGACGGTGGCTCGTCATGTAAGCAACATCTTCACGAAGCTTCAACTCTCGTCCCGGTCTGCGGCCACCGCCTACGCCTACGAGCACAACCTCGTCTAGCCGCGCCTACACAGAAATACCCATACCGAACCGGCGACTCGATTTGGATTGTTCTCCCGATGCGTGAGCTACCGGCTCGCTTCTACCTTTCACCGTGAGGCAACCAACTCCGGTTGCGGGAATCGTGGGGACGGGTTGAAGGGAGAAGAATGCACGGCACCAACGGTACAAACCGGTTCGAGACGGTGATCATCGGCGCGGGGCAAGCGGGCCTGTCCGTTGCATACCATCTTGCAAAGCGCGGCCGGTCGTTCGTGATCCTCGACGCGAACGAGCGGATCGGCGACTCATGGCGCAAACGGTGGGACTCGCTGCGAGTGTTTACACCCGCGCGCTACAACGGGCTGCCGGGATGGGCGTTCCCCGCGCCGGCCCGGTCGTTCCCCACCAAGGATGAGGTGGCCGACTACCTCGAGGCCTACGCCGCGCAGTTCGATCTTCCCGTCCGATCGGGGGTCCGTGTGGACGAGGTCACCAAGATTGGGAACCGGTACATCGTTACGGCCGGCGACCGATTCGAGGCCGACAACGTGGTCGTGGCGTCGGGCGCCTACCACACCCCAAGGGTCCCTGCTTTCACCCACGAGCTCGAAACGAGCATCGTGCAGATGCATTCCAGCGAGTATCGGAACCCATCCCAGCTGCGGGAGGGTGGTGTGCTGGTCGTCGGAGCCGGCAACTCCGGGGCCGAGATCGCGCTCGAAGCGTCTCATGGTCACCAGACGTGGCTGGCCGGCAGGGACACAGGCCACGAGCCAACTCGACCTGGGACCGTGCCGGACCGGCTGCTCGTACCCGCTATCTGGTTCATGGCCACGCGCGTGCTTACCGTGAAGACGCCGATCGGGCGGATGGTGAAGCGGAAGTTCCGCGATCGAGGCATCCCGCTCGCCCGAGTTACGCGGAAGGACATCCTCGCGGCAGGGATTGAGCGAGTACCCAGAATAGCCGGCGTGCGGGACGGCCTCCCGCTGCTCGACGACGGACGCGTCCTTGATGTGAAGAACGTGATCTGGTGCACGGGCTTCGTGTCGGACTTTCGCTGGATCAAGCTTCCGATCTTTGACGAGGACGGCCTCCCGCTACACGACCGCGGCGTCATGGAATCGGAGCCCGGTTTGTACTTCGTGGGAATGTTCTTTCTGTATTCGCTGTCCTCGGTGCTGATCGGAGGAGCAGGTAAGGACGCCGAGTACATCGCGAACCACATCGCATCGCGGTCGGCGAACATCGGCCCCGACGAACCGGTGCAAACGCAGGCGAGTGTTGCGAGCGAATGATGAGCAGGCAACTCAACGTGAAGGATCCCGCTCGTCTTGTCGACGGGACCGAACTCCGTGGCCGGCTCCTGGCCGGACTCCCGGTCACGGAACAACGGCTTCGGTTGGCGGAGGCCTCCACCACGGTCCTCGAGGGCGGCGACGGCCCGCCGGTGGTCCTGCTCCACGGCGGCACCGATTCGGGTGGCGTCTCGTGGGCACCCTCGATCACTCGGCTTTGCCAGAACGCGCGCGTCGTAGTGCCCGACCTGCCGGGCCTCGGAGAATCCGAGCCGGTCGCCGAGATGAACGAGGTGGTGTTCTCCGATTGGCTGGCCGAGGTCGTTCAGATGACGTGCGAGGAGAAACCGACTCTTCTCGCGCACTCGCTCCTCGGCGGCTTGGCAGCCCGGTTCGCGATCCAACACGGCGAACTGCTGCGACGGCTCGTCCTCATCGGCGTCCCCGGGATCGGGCCCTACCACATGCCCCTCGGCCTGCTCATCACGGCGATTCGGTTCGACCTCAGGCCGTCCGAGCGAAGCGGCGCGCGGTTCGCCGATTGGGCCTTCCTCGACCCCGCCCGGACTCGCCATCGGAATCCGGAGTGGTTCGATGCCTTGATGGCCTACGAGGTGTCCCGTGGGATGGTCCCACACGTCAGGCGTACGATGCGGCAGCTGATTAAGGCCTGCACGAAGCAGATCCCGGCCGCGGATCTGCAGCGAATCGATGTCCCGACGGCGCTGGTTTGGGGAAAGGCGGACAGGATGGTTCGGCTCCGAATCGCCGAACACGCGAGCGCGAGGTTCGGTTGGCCCCTGCAGGTAATCGAGGACGCCGGCCACGTTCCGATGGTCGAGCAGCCTGAGTCGTTCGTGCGCGCGCTGCGCGTCGCGTTCGCCTACGGAGAGCCGTAATGAAGAGGTCCCTATCTTGGCCAAATCCGCGAGAGGAGGTCATCGTTGCCTGGGGCTGCGCCGTGGAAACCCGATCACTGCAGTGATCTCCGGACCGCGGCGAACGCAGACTTCGTGAGAGCGCTGATCGATGGACGCTCGGCGGGCCCTGACCTTGAGCACCGGACGGGGGCTCGCCTGCCTTGGGCTGCTCACTCGCCGGTTTCGAGCGCGGTCGAAGAGTCATCGATGATGTCTTCTGGTTCAACCACAACATCACACACCCTCGCGCGCCGGGCTACCCGGTTCAACAACGCGGGACCTCTAGAGCCAACGGACGTTGACCGTTTTGGGAACGCGCTTTCGGACGTTGTAGGGGAGGCGACCCAGTGAGAGGCTTCGTCTTCGCTTCACGTCGCTCATATGCCTAAGAGGGCACCGATGCCCCAGACGATCATCACGCCACCACCGACCTTCGAGATCGCCTCGCCCCGCCTGGACAACTTCTCGGCGATAACGAAGACGGCCAGGAAGGCCACCCAGATCAGATTCATCATCCCCAGCACGAACAGCAGGGCCATCAACGCCCAGCAGCACCGAAGGCACAGGGTCCCATGGTGGAGACCCATCCGAAGAGCGCCCCCCTTGCCGTCACGCCATGAGGTCGTCAAGAAACCCAAAGGTGTTCGGCAGGCTGCGAGGCTCCGCCTCTTCACCGGTGAGAACTGGAAGGTTCCTGCGCCGATCAAGAGCAAGCCTGCCATCCCTCTCTGCGTCACTTCTCCCATGCCGTCCACGAGGGTCATGGTGTGAAGGACCCATTGAAGCCCAGCGGCCACAACTGCGAACGCCGACCATACGACGACGTAACCAGCAACGAACAGGGCCGTCGAACCAACCTGATCCGCGGTATAACTCCTGTCCAGGCGATCGTAAGTGAGCGCCATCGGCACGGCTGATGGCAACATCATCGCCCCCATCATCACCGCCCACAGAATGACCATCAGCGCGACCTGGACCGGAGACCAGGCGGATGTCATCGGCATCGCGAGCGTCGAAGACATATCGCCCATCTGCGCTGCCACCACGCCGAGGTACGCCCAGGATGCCGCCGCAAACCCTGCGAGAACCACGACTATGATCCGTCGCGCCCCTAGGGGGATGGTCGCCGTGCTGATCATGCTGAGTATCCGAAAGGCGAATAGAAGCCGTTCTTCTCGGCGAGCTCCCACCGCATCCCGTGATCGTCGAAACTGAGATACTCGGATCTGGAGACCACAGCAGGGAAGCCCGGTGCAACGGCCAGTGGATGGTTCTCGATGGTGATCTCGACATCGCCTCGCCCGGCGGAAGCGATGGCCACATCGGCTATGCCGGCGATCTTCATCGAGGTGCGCTTGCCGTTCGTCTCGAACTCGATCGAGGCGGGACCAGCGCCGAGGACCTCTCCGATATGGGTTGCCAGACGAGCGGGATGACCACCGGCCTGTCCCGAGAAGATGGCCGCCAGCGCCTGACCTTGGGATTCGGAGGCACGATCGTCCAAGTACAGAGCCGCCTGCCATGGGACTTCCGCCATATGACCCGGGGAGAGGACCGCCATCCCAACGTTCAGTCCGTCGAGGCTCGTGCCGTCGAACTCACCCTCATCGATGTGCCAGCCCACGAGTAACGTGCACTCGTCCTCAGTGGGCGGGCTCAGGAACACGCACGGGCACGCGGCCTCACAGTTGCATGCCTCGAAATACTTTCCTCTTACGCTCCAGCTCATTCATTCTCCTCCTTGGTTGTTAAGCGCTGCGACGTCTCCGGGTTCACTGCGAGTCTTCTTCTTTGCGTCGGTGCGTAGCCGATAGGACGCCGATGCTGGAAACGCACATCGGGGTCAAGTAGGTCAGCACGGCTTTGAACCAGACCAGCGGCTTTGCTTCGCCGGCCAGGATCAAGCCGAGCTGATTCATCGCGAAGAACGCGGTCCCAACCACGAGCGCGATGATCACGGTTCTCCTCACGTGTTGAGGTTGGGTAAGGACTCCTGCCACCTCGCGCCACGTGGACCAGGAGGCGGTTGTTGTGGCCGCTCCATTCATCTTCTTCCTCCTTATGGATCGGGGTGTGAAGATGAACTTACGGATCTGGGGAGAGAGATACCTCCGTAGTTGTACGAGTCTTCGGTTCAGAGACCGAATTCCTCAGCTTTCCGAACCAGCTCGACCTTCGTGGTCACGCCGAGCTTGGCGTAGATGTTGGTGAGATGGCTCTCCACCGTCCGCTCGCTGATGGATAGGTGCTCGGCGATCTCGGCGGCGCTCGCTCCGCGCGATGCCAGCAGCGCAACCTCTCGCTCACGACGGCTGAGGGCGTCGGGCCCGATCTCGACGCGGCGTCTCGGACGGCTCGTGCGACCCGTCAAGAAGATCTCGACCTCGGCGAGGATCGTTTCGACGTCGCCGAGCCAGAACCGGTGATCGACGCCGGGCAGCTCGACATATCTGGCCCCGGGGATGCGCTCGGCCATGTAGCGAGCATGACCGACGTCGATCCAATGGTCGTCGGTGCGGTGAAGGATCAGCGTCGGGATGTCGATCTGCGGGAGCATGTCTCGAAGATCCACCTGGATGTTCGTCCGGATGAGGTTCTCCGCCATAGCCGGGCTCGCGGCCGTGCGCAGGTATCTGGCCCACCACTTGCGGTGGGCCTCATCGTCGAGCGGGGTTGGATGCTCGCTCGCCCACCACTCGCCCGTCGCCCACGCCCCTTCCATCTTGCCGATGTGCCGCTCGAGGGTGGCGGCATCGGGGCCGTAGGGATAGTCGGGGGCGGCGAGCCGGCGGGCCCAGGAGCCGTACAGGATCAGCGACCGAGCGCGTTCGCGATGGAGTCGCGAGAAGAGCAGGCTTAAAGTTCCTCCCTCGGAGACGCCCATCACGGCCGCACTGTCTGAGCCCGCCGCCTCCATCACGGCGCGGATGTCGTCCATCCGCTCCTCCACGGTGGGCGCGGTCGGTACAGGATCCGACATCCCCGTTCCGCGTTTGTCGAAGACGATCAGCCTTGTGAAAGACGCCAGCCGGGTCATGAAGTGAGCGAGCCTCGGTTCCTCCCAGGCAAGCTCGACATGAGACACGAATCCCGGGACGAGGACGAGATCGATGGGAGCATCACCAAGAACCTGGTAGGCGATGCTCACGTTGCCGCTCTTCGCGTAGCGGGTCTGTGGTCGCACGCGATCGACTCTAGCTCGCGCCCGTTTCGGGATCACTCTCGGTGCAACTTGATCTCGACGTAGCGATCAAGCCGCCCTTTTCCAGGGATTCGGGGCGTCCAGGTCCTAACGCGCTGCGATCCGCGCGGCCACGAAGTAAGCGCTCTGCTTGTTGTGAGCTAACCTTGCCGCGTGAAAGTTGCCTCAACTACAATAGGTTTTCCGCTCAAGCTCTCTAGCGGGAAGGAAGCCGAACAGAGGCGGCGATGCAAGCCTCTGAGGCCAAACCCTCGGTACCCGTGATCGCTTACCTATACGCTCATAGGCTGATCCCGAAGGATTCAATACCGATCTGGGGTACTCGGGTGCCGTGCACGGACATACGCGTGCGGACAGACGGGCTCGCGATCCTCCTGTTCGCGACCGCCTTCTGGAACCTAAGACAGCAGGGATTGATTGATATGGCAGTCCTTCAGAGCCCGAGAGCGAGAGGATTCTTCTCCCGCACCGAAGTATAGGTGACACTTTCTGAGCATCGCGATCGCCCTGGGCTCGAGGGAGCGATAATCACCAACCTGACGAAGAAGGGCACTGTTCGCGAGGTGATCTCTAGGTGGGGAAGGCTTGGATCGACCAACCCATGGCGTGACGCAATAAGCCAAACCGCAAACGAGGCTATGGCGGAAGAGTTGCTCAGAGAACCAGAGACTGCAAATCGCATAGCGGAGTTGTCGGCCGAGAGCGAGGAACCGAAACCTTACTGCGAGAGGATCCATGCGCTTAAGGAGCAGTTTGACGCGTTCGCGCTCTCGTGGCAGGAGTTCCAAGCCCATGAGAAACTCCTTCACGATCAACTCTGCCGTCAATGCAAGAAGTCATTGGGGCGTCCGCCGAGTACTGGATCGCGTAATTTCGGCCCGTGGTTGATTGATGATCCCGAGGACCCTTCATCCGAGTGAAAGCAGGGCACCAGGGCAATTACAACCTCACTGGAAGGGTCCGTCGCAAGTGGAGCGGGATTTCCCTTTACACCATGTGGGCCACGATGAGGGGTCGCTTTGCAAAGCAGAGGATCTGGGTTACCTGCCGGCCGGGAGATCGCGACAGAACTCTAGATCTCTGGCCGCCGAGCCAGCTGTCACGTGGGGACGGCTACGCGACGAGGTATTACGTATGCCGAGCGGGGTGAGGCGCCCAGCGTACTCCGCGCGAAGAGGACCCGGCACCCGTGTCAAGCATCTAGGCTATGTGCTAACAATGCCCCGGCTGAATACACCCATCACGCGGAAAACCCCTCTATGACGAGCGCGCCGCTATGAAGAACCACCGCTGGATCGCCGCAGTCATTTACGAGCTTTCGGAGGACGAGGCCCGGCGGGCCGCCACAGGAGAAGTCGTGAACCTCCAGCACAAGCATCGTATCGGCGTTGACGGACCGGGGTGCTTGAATTGCGAAAGACCCTACGAAGAGGTCCAGGGCACCCCCTGCGACTCGCCGGCGGTGAAGGAGCGACCTTGAGATCTCACGACCGGTAAAGAGAGCGCCAATGGCACAGGATTCCCCATCTCTTAACCGCTCGGTGCCGCTTAGGGACCGGGTATATGAGACCTTGGAAGAGCTCATCATCTATGGGGCCCTGGCACCGGGACAGCACTTGGTAGAAGCGGATATCGCCAAGCAACTCGGGGTCAGCAGGATCCCGGTAAGAGAGGGCTTGCAGCTTCTGGCGCGAGACGGCTGGGTCGACCTCCGACACCGCCAGGGAGCCTTCGTCCACCAACCAGAGATGCGCGAGGTCGACGATGTCTTCAGCATTCGGACGCTGCTGGAGGTCGAGTCGACCAGGTTGGCGGCGCGCAAGGCCACCGACGACTCGGTACGAGCCCTGAGGAAGATCCAGCGGACGGGGAGCGAGGCCCTCGCTCGAGCCGACGAGAGAGAGCTCGTGATGCTCAACTCGCAATTCCACGCGCGCATCACTCGGATCGGCGAGAACGAAGTCCTGGCCGGGCTTATCGCACGGCTCGACAAACGAATCCGTTGGTATTTCGCGCCCGTCGTCAAGTCACGAGGGTCGAGCTCGTGGAAGGAACACCTCGAGATAGTCGAGGCCATCGCGGCGAAGGACCCGGCTCGAGCGTCCGAAGCCATGCGAAGGCACGCCGAGGCAACGAGATCCGCGTACTCTCTCGAGAAGAGCCAGGGCTCGCCTCGAGGGGACCGACGGAATCCCGGGCCTTCTCCCTCTCCCTAGTTCAAGATCCGGTCAACCCACTTCTTTCCGCTTCGTGGTCAGAAGGGAAAGGAATCGCTATAGAACATGCTCTTTGGCATGAATATGCGGAAGAATTTCTCCAGTGCCTGAAAGAGGAGGAACGCAAACAAAATTGCAGGCGGGATCACCATGTACCAGCGGTAGCGGCCGTACCAGATGATGAACCCGGCGGAATAAGCCACTACCATCATGTAGAAACCGACGGTTTCGACGAGCACGCCCGCCGCCGCCATCGGCAAGCCGACCCGCACCAACTCGATGATCTCCTCTTTCTGCTCGAATATCGTACCGCCATCGGCTTTTAACACCGCCTGAAGCAGGATGACGACGGATGCAACCGCCATGATCATTCCCAGCGAGAAGGGCAGGAACCCGGGCTGGGGGCCACTCTCGCCCCAGCCCGGTCCAAGATCAATGCTCTGATAGACCGCGGTCAGGCCGATGATCCCGAAGAAGAGAGCCGCCGCGAATTCTGCCTTCTTGACCTCGACGTGACCGCCGGTCTTCTCGGTGAGGCCTTCAAGCGGAGCGTCTGTCAATCTTCTTCCACCCAGCCGATGTCGATCATCAGCTCTGTGTGCAGCTCGTCGTACTCGCGCAGCATGTCGCCGAACTCGTCGCCCACGAGAAACTCACCGATCAGCAGCTCCTCCTCCAAGGCGTCCTGCCACTGGTCGCTCTCGAACACCTGGCGAAAGATGTCCTCGAACCAAAGCTGGTTCTCCTCCGGCATGCCCGGTGCGCCCACGATGCCGCGGACCTGCCGGTAGTCGAGCTCGGGAGCATCGAGGCCGACCTCCTCGAACGTGGGAACGTCCGGCCACGCGTCCATGCGCTCCGGCGTGAACACCACCAACGGTCGCAACCGGTCGGGATAGTGCGGCAGCCCCTCGCTCGGGTTGTTCAGGCTGAAGTCGACGTGACCACCGGCCAACTGGGCCGCCACGTCGCCGCCTCCCTCCTGGGGCACGTACCTGACCTTCTTCAGGCCGGCGGCGCGAACCAGCAGGTTGAGCAACACTTCGTCCTCCTGCCTCGCGCCTGTCCCGGCGACGGTCAGCGACCGCTGCTTCGCCTCGGCCTCGAACTCCTCGTAGGTCTCCCACGTATCGGTGTTCGCCCACAACGCGAAGGCATCGAGCGCCATCGACGCGATCGGCGTGAAGTCTTCGGAGATGCTCGCGAACGGGAGGTCCTGTAGCTGGGGGGTCGTAAACACGCTGTTAAGCGTTATGAGGACGGCGTTGCTCGCCCCGACCTTCGAGTGCAGGTACTGCATAGCAACCGCCCCCGAGCCGCCTTCCTGATTCACGACCACCCACGGCACCGTCGACAGGTCCAATTCTTCGATGATGCTTGCCATACGACGCGCGTACACGTCCGAGCCGCCTCCGGGGCTCGTGGTTACGACGAACTCGACCGCCCGTCCGGGGGCCTTCGCCTCGACCGCGCCCCCGCCGTCGCCTTCCGATTCGTCGCCGGCAGGCTCCTCCTGAGCGCAAGCCGCAACTACCAACAAAAGGACGACGACGCTCGCGAAGAGAAACCTTCGCCATTTGATGCTGTGCATATCTCCCCCTTTTGCAGCGCTACACCGCGACGGCTACTTGACCGCCACCTGTTCTTCTTCTTCTTCTTCCTCCTCCTCCTCCTTCCCCCCGCGGCGCGCCGCGCGCACGCGCCTTATGACCGACGAAAGCAGTGGCTGCATGAACAGTAGCAAGGCGACTACCGTCAGAACGGCCGCGATAGGCCGGCCGAACAGAATCCCCAGCGACCCGTCACCCAAGATCATTGTGCGTCGCAGCGCCGCCTCCGTCGGGAACCCGAGGACGAGTGCCACGATGAACGGAGCGACCGGGTATTGCAGCACGCGCAGCACGACCCCGATCACCCCGAAGATGAGAACGAGCCAGACATCGAACATGGAGTTGTTGACGCTGTACGCGCCCGCAATGCAGAACACGACGATGATCGGCGTAAGTATTGCGTAGGGGACCCGCAGCACCATTGCCAGAAGCGGCGTTGCGAACAAGCACATCAAGAAGGCGAGCGTGTTCGAGAAGTAGAGGCCGGTGATGAACCCCCAGACAACGTCGGGGTGATCCTCGAACAGCGTCGGGCCCGGTATCATCCCCCATATGAACAGCCCTGCCATGATCACCGCGGCCGTAGGAGAGCCCGGGATGCCCAGCGTGAGCATCGGTAGGATGGCCGCGGTACCCGCGGCGTTGTTCGCGGTCTCTGGGGCCATGACTCCCTCGATCGCGCCCTTGCCGAAACGCTCCGGATGCTTGGACGTGCGACGCGTCACGCCCCACGCCATGAACGACGCCGGGGTGGCGCCGAGCCCGGGGAGCATGCCAACGACGAACCCGAGAAGGAAGTTAGTGAGAGCTATCCACCAGCGCTGGAGCTGGGTCTTGATCGCTAGCAAGAAGTCCGCGAACCTGGGCTTCATCTGGGTCACGGCGATGACCCCCCGGACGCGCTCGGTGGCGCCGTAGAGGATCTCGGCGATGCCGAACAGCCCTATCGTCACGGGAATGAAGTCGAATCCCTGCAGCAGCGTCACCGTGCCGAACGTGAGTCTTGGGGTGCCCGAGACCACGTCGAGCCCGACGGTCGTGAGCAACAGGCCGGCCGCAATCATCGCGATCGTCTTAAACGGCGGCGCTCCTCCGAACCCGACGAAGGTACTGAAGGTGAGGAGCAGGACCGCGAACAGCTCCGGAGGACCGAAGCGGAGCGCCAGTCCCGCGAAGGGGGTGGCGAGGAACGTGAAGAGCAGCGCGCCGAGGATGGCGCTGGTGAACGACGCCGTGAACGCCGCCATGAGGGCCAGCCCGGCCTTGCCCTGTTTGGCGAGCGGGCGGCCGTCGAACATCGTGGCTACCGACCACGGCTCGCCGGCAACGCCAAAGAGGATCGACGTGATGGCTCCGCCGAAGATCGAGCCCCAGTAGATGCCGGCGAGCATCAGGATGGCCGCGGACGGAGCCATGAACACCGTCACCGGGAGCAGGAGCGCCACCCCGGCTGTACCGCCCAGTCCCGGCAAGACCCCTACGATAAGACCGAGCATCACGCCGACGGTCATGAAAAAGAAGTTGGACGGATCCAGGACCTGCCCCAGCCCTATCCTCAGGCCTTCAAAGGCTTCCATCAACCTCGTCCAACCATGACCGAACGAGGCCGCGAGAAGATCTCGCCGACGCCGGCGGGCAGTGCGCTCGGCGCCATCCCCGGACCAAGCAGATGGATCGGCTGCCGGGGGCCGGGCAAAAGTCGGATCGGGCCGGACTCCAGAATGAGACCGCGACCCTGTTCGAAGTACGGTGAGCGGTGGTTCAGTGCACTACTTCCCGCTACAGCCGGACCAGCGTTCACCTCTGACATGTTCTCCCCCGACGAGAATCGACACCCACATCCTGGATGCCGAGCGGATGGCCTCTGCTGCTTGGCTTTCGGTCTCTAGCCCACACCCTTACTCGAACTCAATTCAGCCCTTACAGCCAATCCTTCACGGCAGCTTCACAACGCTTATGGAAACGGGAGAACGATAGTCCCCAGCATTGTCGACAAGCTCGATGTCGCCGCGGTCGGACATGACGTGAAAGGAACCGTCGGCCGAATAGTGGCGGATGATCACGACGCACCCATCGGCATGTGTGTAGCGCTCCTCGCTGTAGGAGTCCGTATAGCTCTTTTGACAATCGACGGCCGCCTCGTTGGCCCACGTGAAGCGGTAGGGAGCCAGCGGGAGCCGCAGCTCATAAGGGTACGTGCCGGCGGTGTCGGCCATCTCGATGATCCCCCCTTCGCCCATGCTCACTTGAGCCCGAGGTCATGAAAGAGCGCCTCTCGCTCCGGTCCCGGCTCGGCTGCCTCGATCAGCTCCGGCAGGCTTCGCCCCGCCTGCTCGAGAAGATCTTTGGCAGCATCGAAGAGCGGCGAACGCTCTTGTGCAGGCACCCGTCGGATCACCAGATCCGAGACCACCTGCAGCACGGCCTCCTGCATGGACTCCTGGCGGTCCTCGAACGGAACGACCTTGTCCGCACTCGTCAGGGGGATCACGTTTCGGAACCCGTCGCCGGAGACGGGCTCATCCAGAGTCACGATGGCTCTCCGTTGTGCTCGAAAGCCGAAAGCTCAGCCACAACCCGCTCCCGCACCCTCTCGTCGCGGAGATCCAGAACTTCCTTCAGCTCGAACCGTCGGCCTGCCGAACGACCATCGGTCAAGCGCATGGGCTCTCCTTCTCCCCATATCTCGAAGCGTGGATGGGGGCTTTGCGAGGCGACCCTCAAGATGCATTCGAGAAGCGAACGTCGATCCGGGAAGTAGCGCTGCTGATGCCCCTCATCGAATCGAAGCTGCAGTTCACCCTCGCGCATGCGATGTCCTCTTCTTACGCTCCGACGCCTCGGTTGATCGGCAAGGCGTAATCCTCGTCCCTGAGGGCCATGTGATACTCGGACTTCTCGAGCTCCCGCAGCCTGTCCGTGACTTCGACACCCATGTCTTCCCAGTTGCGGTTTGCGGCCATCTGCATCGTGGCGACGTGCTCCGGGTGCATGTGGCCGAAGCGTCCTTGCATGGCCAGATAGTCGGTCACCGGTCTGATCACGGGCGGGATGAAGTAGCTGTACTTGCGGGTCGCCGGGTCGTACTCCCAGACTGGGAAGAGCCCGCTCTCGACGACCCTGCGGCTCAGCTCAACGGTCATTGGAGTCTGATACACCCATCCCTTCTGGCACGGCGTGTAACAGTGCAAGAAAGCGGCACCCTGATGGTTGAGTCCCTTGCGCGTCTTGTTCATCAGGTCGATGGTGTAGCCCACCGTGGTCGTGGCCACATAACAGTTCGGGTGCCCCTCGGACATCATCTTCGCCAGGTTCTTGGCAGGCAGCTTCTTGCCCTCAGGAATCACCTTCCCCGGCGGAGTAAAAGTGGTGGCTCCCCCATACGGCGTCGTGGGCGACGTCTGGATGCCGGTGTTGGCGTAGCACTCGTTGTCGTAGCAGATGAACAGGGCATCGTGGTTCCTGTAGAGGCCACCGGAGATGGCGCCGATGCCGATATCCGCTGCGCTGCCGTCGCCGGCCATCACAATGATGTTGGGATACTCGCCCTTGTACTTACCCTTCCGGATCATGGCCTCGTAGGCGGAGGCGACGCCGGAGGTGAACGAACCGCCCCCGGCGATCTGGGTGTGGGCCCACGGCACCGTATAAGGCGTCGACAGGTACGTGGAGTTCGCCACGTACATGCAGCCGGTTGGGCCCGCCATGATGGTGTTCTCCCCGGCAGCCTTCAGGACCCAGCGATACTGGATCGCCGGGCCACACCCGGCACAGGTCCTGTGGCCCGCTTGATAGGGGTCCTCGCTCGGTAGATCGGGCAGGTAGTGAAGGTTGCGCCCGACACTGTCGGGGACGCTGGCGGAGCGTCCCTGCTCCTCGAAAAGCGGTAGACGCTGGCGAACGACCTCAGGCATCTCTTAACGCCCCCTTCGACTTCGCATTGGTTGGCTGGCTACGTGTGCTCGCATCAATCATCACTCCTCGAACCCGACCCAGTGAGCGGCCTTCTCGATGTGGCCGTTCTCCTTCGCCGCCTCCAACTTGTCGACCATCCAGGCGAACTCCTCGAGTGGGATGGTCTCGCCGCCCAGGCCCGCCATGAAGGAGGTCACCAGGGGCCGGTTCTGCGCTTGGTAGAGAGCGGTCGTGACGTCGAGGGTAAGGGCTCCGGCGAGACTCGCCCCTCCCATACACAGGTTCGTCTCCACGATGCCCACGACCTTGGCCGTCCCGAGGGCTTGCTGGAGGTCTTCGGTGGGGAAGGGTCGGATCCACAGCAGCCGGGCCATGCCGGCCTTGATCCCCCGCTCCCTGGCGCGCTTGACGGCGCTCATACAGGTCACCGAGTGGGCACCCTGTATCACGAACACAATCTCGGCGTCCTCGAGCATGTAGCTCTCTACGAAGTGTGGATACTCGCGCCCGAACACTTTGGCGAACTCGTCGGTCTTCTCCCGGATGATCGGGATCGCCGCTTCCATCGACCTCGCTCGCTCGAGCTGCAGCGGCGGCCCTTGTTGGGGATGAATCTGCGGGCCATGCGAGACGGGCTTCCTGGGGTCGAGGGCGAAGGGGTGCTTGTAGGGCGGAAGGAAGGTATCCATCTGCTCCATGGTGGGTAGTTGGACCTCACCGGAGATGTGGGACACGAAGTAGCCGTCCTGGCAGATCATTTGGGGCAAGAGGCAACGCGGGTCTTCACCGATCGCGAATCCGAGCAGGTGCTTGTCGAACACCTCCTGCGGGGTGCACGCCCATCCGAGCAGCCATCCCATGTCTCTCGTACAAAGTGCGTCGGTGTGTTCTGAGCCGAAGTCACCAGGCGGATCCAGCGTGCGATCGGCGATGGCCATCTGCACCGGGATCCGAGCCCCCGAGATGGGTGAGTACATCTCGTAGGCATAGGTCACGCCCACACCCGACGACCCCGTGAACACACGGGCCCCGGCCGAGGCCGCACCCAGCGCCGCGCTGAGCTGAGAGTGCTCGCCGTCGGCATGGATGTACTCGGCGTCGAGCAGTCCATCGGCGATGAACTGGGCGATGTTCATCATGATCGCCGTGTAGGGCCGGATGGGGTAGGCCGTGACCACATCCACGTCCGCGAATAGGGCCGCGTGCGACGACGCGCTGCAGCCGTTCATGCGCATCGTCTGGCCGGCCATCTCCGAGAGCCTCTGCGCATGGGCCAGGCCCGGCGTCATGCCCAGATCGGGCGATCCTTCGGTTCGGACCAACGTCTCCTCTGACGGATCCGGGATGGTCTTCGCCATGGCCTACTTCTCCCCCTTACCGGCGTCGACCTTTGCTCGTCGAGACGCGTCGTACTCGGCGATCGCCTCCTCGTGCATCTTCGCGATGGGGACCGATTGAGTGGCGTGGGAGCCGTCAAAGACCGAGAACGCCGTCTCCATGCGGGTGACGTCGCCCTCCTCGTCGAAGTCGAGCTCCGGTACCTTCTCCAGGCAACCGGTCGGACATTCCTGGACGCAGACGAGACAGCCTTTGCAGTACTTGGTCCGGATGCTGTAGTGACCGTTCTCTCGCTGGTCCCTCACCACACTGACGTCCGGACAGACGATGTAGCAGTTGTCGCATCCGTTGCAGACCCCGCAGCTCATGCACCGATCCGACTCACCTACTGCCTGCTCCTGGTCGTAGGCGAGAGTCACCTCCATCTTCTGGTCTGTGACCCTCTCCTTCGGAGGTAACACCGGGGCCTCGATGCGGGGAGCATGTCTGAAGTAGGCGGTATTCAAGCGCTCGTAGGGCATGACCTCTACGGGCGACTCGGGCACGAGCTCGAGGCCGTTGAGAACCTTGTCGATGTTGTTGGCGGCGCGCTTCCCGTCGCCCAAGGCATCAACGACCATGGCCGGGCCACGGATGATGTCGCCGCCGGCGAAGATGTTGCCGTCGATCCGGCCATAGGGGTCGGTCCTGATGAGCCCGCGCTCGTCGCGAAGGCCCTCGGGAACCCAATCGAGGTGCTGCACCTGGCCGATGGAAATCATGACCGTGTCACAGTCGACCTCGTACTCGGTCCCCTCTTCCATCTGCGGGGCGACGTTGCCACCCTCGTCCTTCTCCAGACGCGCTTTGCACAACACGGCGCCGTTGACCACGCCGTCGTTCCCGAGGATGCGGGCGCATGCGGTATTGGTCTTGAACTGCACCCCCTCTTCCTTTGCCTGCTCGAGATCCTCGGGGACGATGAGCAGCTCGTCGGGGGCCTCCAGAGACACGATCGTGACCTCCTCGGCTCCAAGGCGGAGGGCCGAACGAGCCGTGTCGGAAGCGGTGTTGCCTCCACCGATCACGAGTACCTTTTTTCCGACCTTTACAGGGCGGTTGAATCCGGCCTCCCGCAGGAACTCGAGGCCGCCCACCACGCCGCGCAGGTCGTTACCCTCGATCGGCAGCTTGCGCCCCACATCTTGCCCGACGGAGATGAATGCAGCGTCGAAATCCTTGAGGTCGTCCCACGAAACGTCCTCGCCGACGCGCGTGTTGTACTTCATCTCGATGTCGCCGAGATCTTCGATCTTGGCGACTTCCTTGTTAAGGACGTCCTCAGGGAGATGCCAGTGCGGGATGCCGCCACGCATCATCCCGCCGGCTTTCGAGAGCGCCTCGAAGACCGTTACGCGATAGCCGAGGCGTCGGGCGTGGTAAGCGCAGGCGAGCCCTCCTGGACCCGAGCCGACCACCGCGACACGCTTGCCGTTGACGGGAGGAACCGTGTCCTTGATCGGGTTGTCTGCCAACTCCAGACCGAAGTCCCCGAGGAAGCGCTCGACGTTGCGGATCCCGATCGGCTCGTCGTGATCCTTGCGATTGCAGGCTCCCTCACAGGGGTGGTAGCAGACGCGTCCCGTAACCGCCGGCATTGGGTTGTCATCGATGATCGTCATGTAACCGTCGAAGAAACGCTCGTGCTTGACGTAGTCGAGATACCTCTGAATGTTTTCCCCGGTTGGACATGCGTGGTTGCAGGGAGGCATCTTGTCCCGGTAGACGGGACGGAAGAAACGGAAGTTGCCCGTAGGGAACAGCTCCTGTCCCGCTTGCTCCGTAGGTGCGGGCGTAACGCCCGCAAGAGGCAGGCGAAGCTCGACCGGGATCTTGGTGCCTTTTACTGACATCCGATTGTGCCCCCTTTCGCGAGCTACGCAGGCGTTCCGGCTACGGGCGAACCCGCGGCTTCTTGCATGTGCTTGTGTGTCTCGGCGTAGTCAAGAACGCGGTGGTTCTCCGCCCCCCTGTAGAAGGCGTCCCTCTCCTCCACTGTGTCCGCGACGACGTCGAGCTCGAGTACCCCCGTCGCTGCGGTGAGGGCGCCCAACAGCGGCGCTGCGATGCCGATACCAACGGCCGAGCGCTCGTTTGCTCCTTCCGTCGACATCCGGTCGTAAGCAAGCTGTCCGAGGTCTCGGACGAACATCCACGGACTACTGCCTTGTTGCTCCGCCAGCGACACGGCATCGACCGCGACGAGCTTGCTGAGCTTCTGCAGCATGTACTCCGGTAGGAACTTCAGCAGGTACTCGGGCTCCCTAGCCGAGTTGACCACCAGGACACCCGACCCATCGGCCGTGCCTCGGAAGAAGTTAACGGCCTTGACGAGGGTCTCTTCGACAAGCACTACCCAGTTGGGGTGTGGGTTCTCGTAGATGAACTTGAATTCGATCGGCTCGTCGGAGAAGCGAGCGTACTTGCGAACCAGGCAGTTGGTGCGATCCGGGTCGTCAACGTAGTCGCTGATCATCTGCGAATGGAAACCGACCTTGGCCGCCGCGTTGGCAATGCAGTTGGCGACATCCCTGGCTTCCTTGTCCATGATGATTCCCCGGGTCCAAACACTGAGCTCGTGGTAGATCATGGCCCCCTCCCCGACGATGTCGGCTGCCTCGAAGCCCTCCCTCCGAGTACGCCGTCCGGGTGTGGTTGAACGGTATACAATCCGCCCAAGGTACCCGGTTCGACTCCTCGCTGCAAACGAGTGCACGAGCCAGCGGACGGGTGGCCAGGGGGACGAGAGAATGACTTCCGGCGCTGACATCGGCGACACGCTCCTGCAGATCACCGACGGCGCGCGCCGGGAGGTGGAGTCCTACCAGGCCCAGCAACCCGAGCCCGATCGCCTCGCCCTGTGGACCGAGGTAACCGGCGTCTCGGGCGAGGATTACAGCTACAACCTCTCCCTTCGCCCGGTTGGCGAGGCGGGCTCGGATGACGTGACCGAGCAGCATGCGGGCCTCTCTATAGTGATCCCGGCCGACAGCGTCGACAAGCTGCGTGGGGCGATGATCGATCTGGTCGGGGACCTAGCCACGGGCGGTCTCATAGTCGAGAACCCGAACAGCCCGAGTCCCGCCGTGGAGGACCTGCCGCCGCTGGAGGTCAGTGGGAGCCCGAGCGAACGCGTCACCCAGGTCCTAGCACAGCAGATCAATCCCGGGATTGCGCTGCACGGTGGTAGGGCCGAGCTCGAGGGCATCGAGGGGAAGACTGCCTATCTTCGCTTGAGCGGCGGCTGCCAGGGCTGCGGTCTGGCCGGCGTAACCCTCAAACGGGGGGTCGAGGTCGCCATCAAGCGCTCCGTTCCCGAGATAACTGAGGTGGTCGACGTGACCGACCATGCGGGCGGGACGAATCCATACTTCGAGCCATCGGGCATGTGACGAGCGTTAAGTCTGGACAAGCCGGGAGACTTCAGATGAGAGAAAGAGGGGGTGGCCGATGCACGCGACGGTGAGGCGCTACGACCTGGGCGCCGGCTCGAGGGGTATGGGGGCCGTGAAGGAGCTGACGAGGCGGTGCCAGGAGGAGCTCGTGCCCAATCTCAGCGGTCTCGACGGGTTCACCGCGTATTACGTCGTCGACACCGGCAACGGCGTCATCTCCTCCGTGAGCGTCTTCGAGCACGACGCGAGCGCCCAAGAAGGCAACGAGCTCGTCAAGCACTTCTTCAAAGAGCGCCTGCAGGGACTCCTGCAGGCTAACCCGCAAGTCACCTCGGGCGAGGCGGTCGTTCACAAACCCTAGATAGTCCCGGGCAAGCAGCAGGGGCTCTAAACGGAGTTGTGCACTCCGGTCCCGACTCCTACCACCCGTAAACTATTGGCATGCTTGGGGACTCGCCCGAAGAAGGGCAGGCCCATTTCGGACCGGGCGGCCCTGTTGAGGCGGCCAAGAGCTGGGTGGAAGACATCGTCGTGCGCAGAGATGTCCGCTCGGCCTGGCGAACCACCGACCCCGATTACCGCCTGGCCCTCACTCAGGCCATCATCTTTCTGAACCCGCAACACCCACCGCTCATGGGCTACGAGAGAGACGAGCTCGCTCATGCGCTGGCGGAAGAGGATCCAAAGCACCCTCTCTGGGAGTCTTTCGAAAACCTTCTCGCCGAGGAGTTTCTGACCGACCTGGGGGAGGTCCGGGTTGAGAACTGGACGGCCGTTAGCCCACGTCCGATTGCGCCCGATTACGAACTGGTCCTGTTCCCAAGGGAGCAGGGTGAGGAGCAAGAGCCACCCGAGCTGTACGCCCATGGAATCCTCATTCATTTTCGAGACGGGCGCTGGCTCGTGGCCGGACTCAGCGAGCGGCAAGCGGTGCCCGGCTGGCCGCCCGATCTCGGGTACTGATCGCCCGGACCCCTCACGTGTCTGGGCACCAGACCTGACCCGGGTGTTTCCAACCCAGCTCATAGGCGAAAGGGGGGACAGCTCTGGCCGGACGTTCCAGTTTTCGACGGGCGGATTCTGTTCAGATTTCAACCGGCGTTGACAATTGAGTTGGATCACTCGACAGCTGAGTCAACCCGGAGGCCAGGGGCTGCTCCTGTGTCAGAAGCGCCGGGTGAAGGGGCCTCGCCACCGTCGTCTAAGGCAACGATCAGGCCGGGAGGACCGCGTATCCTCAGTCGTCGTGCATTACCACGCGCCGAACGATCTTTGCGGCGGGCGGAGGCACATCGGCAACCCGAACCTCGAGTCCGGCCTGCCTGATCTCCTCAATCAGATCCCGCAGTGCGAGTGCGCCAGACAGGTCGATCCGCCCGAAACCGTCGAGATGCACCACCAGCGAACGGACCTCGGGGTGGTGTGCCAGCAACCGACCGACCTCCACATCCAGGCCCGGAGCCGACGCAAAGTACAGGACTCCACTCGGACGAACGTGCAGATCGCCGTGTTCGATCCAGGAGGGGATCGTGATGCGCATCTCACGCCATAGGTGGGCGGCGATCGCCAGAGCGATGCCGAAGACCACCGCCAGTTCGATGCGCGGGGCCAAGGCGAGAGTCAACCCGAAGGTGAGGAGTGCCACGTAGAACTGCACTCTGGCGACCTTGCGGTAATGCCACAACGACCGAACGTCGATCAGCGACATGCTCGCCAAGATGACGATCGCCGCGAGCGTCGCATCGGGCAGCCGCGCGACCAGACCCAGCGCAGGCAGGGCCGCCAGTGCGATTGCGCCGGTTATCGCCTGGCTCCAGCGCGTACGAGCCCCCGCAACGCGGTTGAGTGCGCTGCGCGAGAACGACGCCCCGACCGTGTAACCGCCCGCGAGTCCGGATGCGAGGTTGGCCAGGCCCTGGCTGACGAACTCCCGGTTGGGCTCCCACAGCTCACGATCTTGGATCGCGTAGCGTCGGGCGATGGCGGTCGGCTCCGCGAACCCGACTACGGCAATCACCGCCCCCGAAAGCAGCAGCGACGGAAGCGAGCTCCATGGAAGATCCAGTGGCGACCCCGGCAGTCCCACTGCGACGTCCCCCACTACGGAACCGCCGTAGTCCACGAGAGCACTCGCGAGCGTGCACACGACCACCGCCACCAGCACCCCGGGGAACAGCGAGTGCACGATCCTTCCCACTCCTACGCATGCACCCGTTATCACCACGAATCCAAGCGCGCCGAGGTCCCATGCCGATGGATCCGCGCCCGCTCGCAACGCCGCGACCAAGGAGTTCGCTCCCTCGGGATCGACTCCCAGGGCTCCTGGAACCTGTGATGCGAGGATCAGCACCCCGGCAGCGGACGTAAAACCAACGATCACGGGTTGCGACATGAGGTAAGCGACCGCACCGGCACGCACAAGGCCTATTGCAACGCGCACGATCCCAACGAGAAGTGCGAGCAACGCGGCCAGGGCGACGTAGTCGCTCGTGAAGGGAGTGGCAACCGAACTGAGAGCACCGAACGTCAACAACGACGCGACCGCGGTCGGGCCCGTCTGGAGATACCGAGACGATGCGAAGACGAAGGCCGCCAGCGGTGCGACTGCGGCGGCATAGAGGCCGTAGCTGGCGGGGAGCCCGGCGAAGCCCGCGTAGGCCATCGCTTGGGGCACGACGACTAGGCCAACGCTGATTCCCGCCACGGCGTCGCCCATTTGGGGTCGGCCGATTCCGCCGACGGACATGGATCCGGCGCCGGAACCTTGCTTGTCAAGACGCGCCCAGCTCGGCAGCGCGCGACCCGGTCTTCGATCGCCCCTAGCCGGACGCGACATCGGTGGGCGCGGGTACTCGTGCGAGACTCCTCAGCACTGTCGCCGTGTGGTGCGCCCGTTCCGCCCACCAGCGCGCGACCTCGACGTTTCCGCTCTGAGCGCTCTCGCGAACATCGATCCACTCGGTCGCCTCCGACGCCAGCCAACTAATGACCGCATCGGCGTCCTGCTCGAGCATCGAGCGGAGACTGAAGGCCCGCTCTCCAAGTCGCACGACTACTCCGATCTGCCGCGACCCCTCGTGCCAGGTCGGCACGAGTCAGAATCATGCCACTGCGAACCGGGGCCAGGAGCGCCTGGGTCCACTCTCGTGAAGCCGCGTCGCGAGCTTAGCCCCGATCCACCGAAGAACGACCTGAAGCGATGGTCTCTGTATCGATGATGCCGACGCGCTACGGGCGGGCGGGCGAGACGCACCACCTCTTAGGTCATCGGGTCGTCGCGCCGTCGACGCTGGGGACGTTCTTGCGCGCCTTCTCCTTCGGCCACGCGCGCCAGCTCGACAAAGTCGCGGGCCAGCTCCTGGGGCGGGTCTGGAGCGCGGGCGCGGGGCCCGGCCACGATCCGGCCACGATCGACCTCGGCTCCACCATCTGCGAGACCTACGGGCTGTCGAAAGTAAGGTGGGTCTCGCCATTCCTTGACATTCCGCGACCTGCGGAAACACGAGAGCAATTTGACAAACCGTTTAGCGCTCCTGCTACTCGTACTGGACGGTCCCGGCTTACCATCGCCGATCTCAATGACGCCTCGTTAGGCCCGACGCTTCTTCGAGATCTTGGAAGGCGGTGCGCTACATCGCGGTCGGCGGTCCGAACCAGGTGGTGAGCGCGTCGGGGAGCCCGGCGTCGGTCAGGCCTCCGACCCAGGCCACATGTCCGTCGGGCCGGATCAACACAGCGGGGGGAGCAGTGACCGCGCCAAGTACCGGAAGCTCCCACGGACCAACATATTTGGCGTCGATCATCTGAACCCGATCCGCCCACGGTGTGATGTCGAAGCCGCCAGGTTCACCGAGATTGAGCAGCACGGGCCGGGCGTCGTGGAGCAGGGTGAACACCCGCAGCGGGCCGTTGGCGGTGACCAAGTCGAGGTCGGGCATGCGCCGCCCGAGCAGCGGGTGTCCCTCGCCGAGGTCGTAATGGATGTCCAGACCGGACAACATCGCGGCGAACCGCTTGCGCGGCTCGTCCATGCTCAGCATCTCGGACACGGTCTCGCGCAGGGCCTCGAGGCGCGCGTCGGCGGGACGCATGAGCGCGGTTTGCGCCATCGTGTTACGCAGCACGCGGGCAGCGACCGGATGACGCTCGGCGTGGTAGGTGTCGAGGAGGCTTTCTGGCGATATCTCCTTGACGACCTGGGCCAGCTTCCATCCCAGGTTCACCGCATCCTGCACACCAGTGTTGAGGCCTTGTCCACCCGCCGGGAAATGCACGTGTGCGGCGTCCCCGGCCACCAGCACCCGTCTCTCCCGGTAAGACGCTGCCTGCCGGGTCATATCGGTGAACCTGGTGATCCAGGTGGGGCTGTGGATCCCGTAATCGGTCCCATAGACGGCGATGAGCGCCTCGCTGAGATCGCGCAGGGTGGGTTCGCTCGTAGCTCCTGGGTGCGGTTCGGTCACCATGATCCCTACCGGCCCTTCGTCCGCGAAAACGATTTCGCCGTCGCGGATCTCGTAGTCCACCCGGCCGAAGGAGTGGGTGCCTAAGTCGTCTTGGCGGATGCCCAATTCCGGTTCCTCTCCCACCTCGACCTGGGCGAGCAAGGCGCTGGTCGTCGGATCCCAGCCCGGGAACTCGATGCCGGCCGCTTTACGGACCAGGCTGCGTCCTCCGTCGCACCCGGCGAGATATTGCGCCCGCAGCGACCGGCCATCGGAAACCTCGACGTCGATGCCGGTGTCGTCCTGTGCGAAGCCGGTCACCTCACGTCCGCGATAGATCGTCACCGCCAGCTCGTCGACCCAGCCGGCGAGGATCCGCTCGATGTGGTTCTGCCACAGCCCGAGCCCGTAGTTGTGCCGGGTGGGAAAGTCGCTGATGTCCAAGCGGTTGAAGGCGAAACCCGCGACCTGCGCCACCTGCCCCTGCGACAGGAACCGATCGGCGATACCACGCTGGTCGAGCACCTCGATCGTGCGTGAGTGCAGGCCGCCTGAGCGCGAGCCGGAGAGGTCCTGGCTGGCCCGCCGCTCGACGATGGCGACGTCGACCTCCGCCAACGCCAACTCGCCCGCCAACATCAGGCCTGTCGGCCCTCCTCCGGCGATCACCACCGCATGCTCGGTCATAGCCACGCTCCGCCCGTACACGTCGACAACAACACACGCATTTCGCCGTCCCCATTTCCGCAGGTTCTCGCTTCGGCCAGTGATTGTGCGGCACGACCCGGGTCTTGCCGCAAGCCCCCCTGTGCGGTATACGTTGAGAGTGGCAAGGAGCGACTACCCCTCCTTGCCTTCTCCTTTATCGTCCGCAGTGGACGGACACCACTCTGGCTGAGGTATCTCTGGGAGCTTCCTCAGGCTCGCGGCTGTCTCTGAGCATGCTTTATCCATGAACGTACGCGGTTAGAGATTGGTTAATCGCCAACGTTTCGCCAACCCGCGGCAGCAGGCTCTGGGCCTCGTAGCCGTCCTTACGGGATGTGGCTCGGGCGACGCCGCCAAACCCACCGCTGCGAAGACAACGGGTGAACCGACCCCCTCGGCGACACCCCGAGACATCTCGGGTATTCCTTTCTTCGCTCCCCTCGAGCCTGGGACCTACTCGATCGACCCCGACCTCGATCCCTCCACGCCCCTCCGAGTCACGTATGAGATCTCAGCCGATGGCTGGTCGCCGGTGGCTCGGAGCGGCCAAGTTCGCCGGGGACGGGCATGTCGGAGTGAGCATCACTACCGTGACGAACCTGGTGCGTCACGGCTGCCGCGGCCATTCCCGGCCCGATCCACCGGTCGGCCCCACCGCCGACGACCTCGCCGCCGTGCTGGCGGATCTGGCTCCGTTCCGGGTGACGTCGCCGCCGACCGGCGTCGCCATCTACGGCTACCGCGGCAAGTATCTGGAGCTGACCGTGCCCGACCTGGCCGATGGAGGGCAGCGGGGATGACCACCGCTTCGCCGGATGCGTCGACGGCAGACTCAAGAGCTGGGTCGACCCGCTCTCTCAGCCCGACGAGGGCGACGCGTTCTATGGCTACACGGGCCCCGGCTACACCGAGGAGTTCTGGATCCTCGACGTCGAAGGCAACCGTCTGATGATCGCGGCCGAACGGTCCCCCGATTCGCCCTCCGAGGACATCGCCGAGATGCGTGCCATCCTCGACTCCATCCGGATCGAGCCGTGAAGTTGCTGCCAACCCTTGCCAACCTCCCGTTCGAGAAGAGATCAGAACAGTCAGCACGAACCAAGTTCAGTCGGGAAACGGCGATGTCGGTTGACCGGCTCAATCAGAATCGATCCGGCTCAGTCAGGAAGAGTCAGGGACGCCCCAGTCATAACTTGAAAAAGGGTTGCCCGCAAGGGCTTGTGGGTTCGAGTCCCACGCCGTCCGCTG
>WHSQ01000450.1 GCA_009380005.1 Actinomycetota bacterium
GTCACCGAGGCTCCAGACCGGGGAGGCGCGCCCACGGAAAATCCGGAAGCGCCCGCCAAGGAGCGAGCGTTCGACAACGCGGACCTCGTCTCCGTACGCCTCGTCAGCGAACAGCTCGGGCTAGCGACGGAGCGGGCCCTGCGCTTCGAGATGACGGGGCAGAGGTCGAGTGCCCTGGAGCACGCCCTCGACCGCGTCCCCCAGGCGGTGATCGTCTCGGGCCTTGATGGGCAGATCATGTTCCAGAACCGCACGGCCCGTAACAAGCTCGATCTGGGTCCCGATGATGAACCGGGCCGACGCACCGACGTCATCGACGCCACGATTGACGAGGCGATGGAAGTCTTCCGCGCGGAGGGGAAACGGGTCTTCACCCGCAGCATCTGGGACGAGGCCACCGGGCGGCAGTCGATCGTGAAGTCGTTCCGGCTCTCCGACAAAGACCGCACGGCGGTCACCGTGGTGTTCTCGGGGGCTGAGCCGGCGGCGACCAGACGGCTCCCGGTGTGGGACGTGTTGACCCGGCGCGAGCAGGAGATCGCCCAGCTCGTCAGCGAGGGCCTGACCAGCAAGCAGATCGCCTCGAAAGCCTTCGTCAGCGAGAACACCGTGAAGCAGCACCTGAAGCGGGTCTTCGCCAAGACCGACGTCAACAACCGGGCAGAGCTAGTGCAGCTGATCTGGAGCAGCGGCACCAGCGT
>WHSQ01000451.1 GCA_009380005.1 Actinomycetota bacterium
CCCTTGGCGTTCTCTCATGTTGCGGGCCGTTTGACCTGCAGCTCGTTGCTGACCTTCGCGGGATCCGCCTCGCGGCTTGCGGGGGCCCAACGCTGTCCGCGATGCGCATCCTGATCGTGGAGGACGATCCCACCATCGCGCAGGATGGCGGCGGCACGCTCCACGGCGGGAGCGGCCGGGCGCTCGGGATCGACCCGTATGACTGGCGTTGCGTGTTCGACCATCACGCTTGAGAACTCTACGGTCTGCGACCGAGCCTGCCGCGCGTTGCTCACCGCCGTCCCGGGCCTTGTTGGCGAAGGCGTCGATGTCCCGGGCGGGACGTCATGATGGCGTCCGATACCCGAACCCCAACCCGCTGTGTGAGGCCCACCATGTGCAGGAGCATCAAGACCCTCCGCCCGCCCTACTCCGAACAGGTGACCGAGGAGGAGATCCGCGCCGCCGCGCTGCAGTACGTACGCAAGATCAGCGGGTTCCGCGAGCCGTCCCAGCGCAATGCGGAGGCGTTCGTCCTCGCCGTGGACGACGTCGCCGCCGCGACGCACACGCTGCTCGATCGGCTGGTCGTCGGCGCCCGCTCCCACTGATCGCTCCACGCGGCAACCTGCGCTCATCGCGCCGGTGAGGAGGTCGCACAGCAGCTAGCCCGAGTTTCCTGGATGACGTTGTAGCGAGTTGCAAAGCCGCAGTTCAGAG
>WHSQ01000452.1 GCA_009380005.1 Actinomycetota bacterium
GGATCGGTACGTTCTCGATCGAGAGGATTTCTATTTCTGCATGATCGAAACGATGACGGTGGGGACCGTGTAGCGACGCGACACAGGTTGTAGAGATCTCGATCGATCGCCGCGACGGATCATTGGCTCAGGCCGATGACCTATCGCGTGGCGATCCGTCTCGGCGCGGAGAGCGGCGGGAGTCCTTACAGTCCGCCAGAGCTTTGGCTGCTTGCTTAGCCTCGTCATCGCATTGCTTGCTCATCGCACCAGTGAACCGAAGAATAGCCTTCTCGGCGTCGTCTATAGTTTATGCATTGGGCAGGCCCGTCACCGAGTAGGTGCGTCTGTTGTTCATCCACGCAGTCATGACGAGTGGATGTTGTCCGAACCTTCAGGCAATGTCAGGCCTTCCAGGTCCTTCGGTTCGGGGAGCATCACCACCTTCGCCACAGGTAGCTTCGCTGGATCAAGGTTTTTCCGGCGAATGTCGTCAACCATCGACGCCGGGGCATCGAACAGCCCGTCGATCGGTTGGGTGTCATCGGCAGGGCTGGCGTGCTGCAGAGCCCTCAGGAGCGCGGTCTTACCGACGTCGTTGATAGCAACCAAGATCGTCTTGTCTGGCTCCACGCTGAATCCGCCGCCGCCACACCTACAATACTGGGGCTCCTGAAGTAGTTGTGGCTGCCGGCGGTGCTGCCGGGGAGCGAAGCCG
>WHSQ01000453.1 GCA_009380005.1 Actinomycetota bacterium
GAGGTCCCCGGCATCCCCGAGGGCGAGTACTACTTCCAGTGCGACATCCACCCGGCGATGAACGGTCAGGCCGTCGTCGCCGCCGGCGAGGGGTCGGGCGAGGGCGAGGGCGGCGAGTCCTCCTAGATCCAAGCCCGGCGGGGAGGGGCGACGATCGGAACTTGGGCCGGGTTCTCGTGCGCGCTCCGGCCGAGTGCCCGCGACAACGTCAAGCCCCGGCAGTCAGGGGAGACGATGGGAACTTGGGCCGGGTTCTCGTGCGCGCTCCGCTTGGCGCCCGCGACAAGGTCAAGCCCGGGCAGTCAGGGGCGACGATGGACGGCATGGTCGGTTCTTCATGCGCGCTTCGGCTTTCTTCTTGCTCACACTCCCAGATTCCGGGAGTCAGAACAGAAAGAACGAGGATCGGCCGATCTCGCCCTCCTCGCCAGACCCAAGACGACGAGGTTTGCCGTGTTGGTGTCCTCATAGGTCATCAGGGTGACAAACGTCGCGTCCAAGCCGGATCCGGCGCCCAAGAACCGGCCCAGCCACCCCATCGCCACCCTCCGCGCCGGGCTTGATCTTGAGCTTCGCCCCCGAAGCCCGAGAGTGCGCAGAGAAATCGGGCCCAGGCACCAGATCGTCGCCTCGTCGCTGCCGGGCTTGACCTTGTTCTTGGCCCCAGAAGCCCGAGAGTGCGCAGACAACACCGGCC
>WHSQ01000454.1 GCA_009380005.1 Actinomycetota bacterium
TGGCCTTGAGCAGGTAAGACGCGCTCAATAGCAGAGGTTGAGAAACGACGAAAACACCCTCGGAGCAGTCTCATAACCCGGAGGTCGCGGGTTCAAATCCCGCCCCTGCAACTAAAAACCGCTGGTCAGAGCCCATTTTTCATCATGGGTCCGACGGCACTCATGGGCTTGGACACGCGTTGGACACGCGAGCCGCGTTCGGATCCCGACCAACTCCGCGATCCAGCGGCCGACCGACTGCTTGGATGAGTCGTTTCGGGCGGCCCCAGCCCTGAAATTGTCACGTCACTCCAGTTGGGTGGCGCAATCCGAGGGCCTGTGACCGAACCTCCGGGGCAGAAACCCGGAGGTCATGCCGGCAAGCCTCGCTCTCGATGGGGCTCTTGTGCGCACGCGTCGCGCCCGTCACGATCGCTCCTGGAGTTCGGAGCCTTTACCCGGCCCCACGGCAAGCCCCGAAAGGACCGACATGCTGTCGCATAGCTACCGGAGCCAAAATGGGACACGGGTGGTTAGACTTCACACACTGCGCAGGTGAACAAGTTCTAGGCGTCACGGACCGCGCAGGGACCGCGGGCCGATTGGTTGCTAGTTCGACTGCTATGACACCTTCTCTTTCAGGTCCACTTTGAGCTTCGCGAGGCGAACGAGGTAGTCATGGTTCTCGACCAATAGAACGCCGCAGGTCTCATCAT
>WHSQ01000455.1 GCA_009380005.1 Actinomycetota bacterium
ATCCTCGATAACCTCGCTGCGTACTGTCAACGAATCTCTGACTCAGGACACTAGGGGCAAAGAGGACCTCCGTCGCACTTGATGTTGTCGGCGCCGTTCTCGTTCGCGATGAATACGCTGAGCGGCACGAAGTTCCCAGCGATCGTCGCGGGGCCGGGGCTGCCGCTGCCAACCACCGTCCCGGCGACCGAACCAGGATCGCTCTGGTTCTGCTCGGCAGGACCGGTATCACAGCAAGCCGGGCCTGTGAGGTTTGGCCCATTTCCAAAGAACCCGTCGGAGATGGCGTCGCCAACAGGGGCATTGCCACCAGTTCCTGCCGCTACGGCCGTGCCGGGGATGGCTACAACCGCCATCAGGAGGCATGTCACGAAAAGCTTCTTCAAGGGATCCCCTTAACTCCACGTTCCTCTCCGTCCAAGGAACTTCGTGGGTTGCCACGGTTCCAGGTACGCGCCGACGAGTACATCGGGTAAATGCCGTAGAGAGCAAGCCAGGCGACTCCACTAGAACATCCAGAGCGCCACGCGTAGCGATACCGTCAAGGTCCGCGATCTTCGCGAGCGAAAGAGCTCTGAGAGCGGCGCTGACCGCGCCGTGCCTCGTCACGTTCGCGCATCAGCGCTCGCTCTTTCGCTTCCCTGGCAAACCGCACCGCGGCTGTAGCGGATTCCTGTATTCGGCTGTCCTCGTG
>WHSQ01000456.1 GCA_009380005.1 Actinomycetota bacterium
CCTGCCGCACGAGAGATGACACATTCACGACCTACAAGAACTACAAAGGACCCCGTTTTCGCGGATCTCGCGGTTCAGGTGGATCGCCAGGGAGGGGATGCGCAGGGGCGCGCCGGGCAGGCGCACCAGGCGCATGCCGATGTCGCCGTCCGCTTCACGCACGGCGACCCGTCCGGCGAGCGTGAGGTCGCGGTCGAGCCAGGTATGCAGCAGCACCCCGCCATAGGGCTCCACGCCGATCAGCCGGTAACCGGTGCGCCGTACGTCGGGCCGGGGTCGCACCCGCAGGTTGGGCGAGTCGGTGTGCGCCCCGATCAGCCGGAACCCCGCCTCCTCCGGATGCGCCGACCCCACCCGGAAGGCGACCACACTGCCGCCATCCCTGACGACATAGCCACAGTCCCCAGCCCCGACCGACCACCGCTCCCGCTCGTCCAGCCCGCGAAACCCCGCCCCCTCCAACCGCCGCAGCATCTCCCCCACCGCGTGATAAGGCGAAGGCGAAGCCCCAACGAACCTCAGAAGATCACGAGCAAGCTCCATCAACTTCCCTCTACGTCGATCCCGGGCTGCCGGTTGCAGCAACCGAGAAGCTACGCGAGAGGTGGCAGACCCGGGCGGGCGGAGCGGGCTAAAAGCAATACCGTTCAGTTAGAACTACATGCGTGGTATTCTCTCGGGGAGACCGGGAGG
>WHSQ01000457.1 GCA_009380005.1 Actinomycetota bacterium
GAATCCTTCGCGAGTTCCTGCCGGCTCCATAGCGCGACGACCATGCAGCCGGCCTGGAAGAAGACGACGTCGGCATCGTCGCCCGTTCGGATCCAGCCGAGGGCTTCGTAGAACGCCCGGGCCCGGTCGAGGTCGGCTACCCCGAGCGTGATGAGGCTGACTCGTTGCTCCATCCATCGAGTTTCCCACGAGGGTGGGGATGGGCGATCCCGTGACCGTGATGGCCACGCGCTGGGGGCCCGAGCTTCACGCTCGGGCCCCGATGCAGCATCCGTCTAGACCGCTGGGTGATCCTGAGGAGAAGACGTCTGTTCCGTGGCTGTCTGCTGGGAGGTTTCCTTCGTCTCCTCAACCGCCTGCTTGGCGGCGTCGGTCGCCTGGTTCATGACTTCCTTGCCCCGCGCCACGGCTTCCTCTCCCGTCTCGCGGGCCTTCTCCTTGACGTCGGCCCCGATCGGACCCAGGCGCTCACGCTCGGTACGCGTCGTGGGGACCATCAGACCGGCGAGGAACCCGACCGCTGCCGCACCCACGGCCAGTCCCGCGGGATTCTCCTGAGCCATATCCGCCGTACGACGAGCACCACGACGCAGATCATCGCCGCCGCCACGGACCTTGCCGGTCACCTTGTTCCTTGCGCTACGCACCGAGTCCCGCGCTCGTCCAGGCACGTCGGCCTTGTAACTGATGGCC
>WHSQ01000458.1 GCA_009380005.1 Actinomycetota bacterium
TGTGCGACGGCCTCATCCGACTGCCTGAGCCATCGAGGGAACATGGCCGCTGGCGGTCATCCAGACCTGCGTGCTGCACCTGATCCGCAACACCTTCCGGCTCGCCTCCCGCGCGGACTGGGACAAGATGGCCCGCGACCTGCGGCCGGTCTATGTCGCGCCGACCGAGCAGGCCGCCAAGGAACGCCTCGGCGAGTTCAACGGCGCCTGGGGCGCCAAGTACCCCGCGGTTACGAGACTGTGGGAGAACGCTGGACCGAGTTCGCACCGTTCCTGGACTACTCACCCGAGATCCGCCGGGTGATCTACTCGACCAACGCGATCGAGTCGCTGCACGCCCGGATGCGCCGATCCACCCGCGCCAGAGGCCACTTCCCCAACGAGCAAGCCGCGCTCAAATGCCTCTACCTCGCGGTGCGCAGCCTCGACCCCACCGGCGATGGTAGAAGGAGGTGGATGAACCGCTGGAAACCAGCCCTCAACACGTTCTCGATCACGTTCGAGGGCCGCCTGCTGCCCGCAGGCGAATGACCACGGTGCCAGCCCGTTCCACCGTTCATCTGACAGTCCCGCACCGGAGAGCCGGATGCCACGGAAATCGGGCACGTCCGGTTCGGGAAGGGGCCGTCGGAAAAGGGGGTCGTTTGAACAACGTGTGGCTCGGCTTTGATATCACTTCCCGTGCGGGAG
>WHSQ01000459.1:0-318 GCA_009380005.1 Actinomycetota bacterium
AAGGCGGGCTGAACCGGTACGGAGCCGGGCGGATGCAGGCATGGGGGAATGAGGGGATCACCCGCCGGGGTTGGCTTTTCCGATTTCCACCCGACGGTCCTTGAAATCGGGTTCCCGATCTGCGATTGATTAGCCGTGCGGGTTGACCCAACCCGCGGCCTGTCCGGGCTGGATCGGATCATCGGGGAGCCTCATGGTCAAGCTGCATCTCGTCGGCTTCTCGTCCGATCTCAAGAGCCTCGTCTTCTCCACCCGGCGGGGCGCCAAGAGCGGCACGTACATGGTGGACGTCAACCCCCGCCTCAAGCGCACTCTCGA
>WHSQ01000459.1:328-689 GCA_009380005.1 Actinomycetota bacterium
GAAGCCGGCAGCGCGGGACCGCCGTCCGCCGCCGCGTCTCGACCGGCCGCCGGCGCCCCCGAGCAAGTTGTCCCCGAAGGAGATCCAGGCGCTGCTGCGCGAGGGCAAGACCCCCGACCAGGTGGCGAAGCTCGCGGAATGCGACGTGTCGTGGATCGAGCGCTTCCTGAGCCCGATCCTCGCCGAGCGCGCCGTGGTGATCGACATCGTCAAGGGCGCACGCATCACACGCCTGCGCCGCGGCCTGTCGTCGATGCCTGTCGGCGAGGCGATCCAGGCGAACCTCGAAGGCAAGAAGGTGCGGCTGTCGCCCGAGGCCTTCGACGACGGGTGGAGTGCGATCCGCCGCGAGGGCCAGTGG
>WHSQ01000045.1 GCA_009380005.1 Actinomycetota bacterium
GGCACGTGGCGTGTCCAACCGGACGAGGATCGTCGCCGCGGGAGAGCCAGGCCGGTGGTGGTTACGCGAGCAGTGCGGCGAGCGCTATCAGCAGCAGCGTTAGCCAGTAGGCCGTCGTGTACGCGTAGTCGATGGCCGTGGGACGCATCGGGATCAGTACCGCCAGGATCCAGATCGGCATGACTATCGCGGCGAAGAACGCGCCGTAGACGAGCGCTGCCCATCGCGGCCAATCGTTATCCCCCGATAGGAAGCCGGCGATGGCGAGCAGCAAGATCCCGAGGATGGCGCGGCCGGTTACGTCACCCATCGGACCGCCGCGGCTCAAGCGGTAGACGGGGTAGGCGAAGCCGATCACCGCGTTGACAACCAGGGTGATTGCGAGCGTCGTTACCCAGGCGTCGTTCATGAGCGAGTCACGATAGCCTCCTGGCCGTGGCGAAGAAGAAGAAGAGGAGGCGCGGAACAGCCGCGTCTACAGGCGTCGATCCCAACGAGAAGAGACGCGAGCGGTTGGAAGCGCGGCGCGCGGCGAAGGCCGAGGCGCAGCGTGCCGCTCTGAAGCGGGCGCGACGGAACCGGTTGGTGCGACGCAGCGTGCTCTTCGGGGTGCTTGCGCTTTCGATCTTCCTGGTCGTGCGCCAGTTCCAGGACATCTCGGGGCCCGACGAGATCAACGGACACGAGGTGACGCGGTTCAGCTCCGAAGGCGAGAACCAGCACACCCAGGACCCGGTTACGTACGAGATGACCCCACCGGTCTCGGGCGCGCACCGAGCCACCCCGCCGGCCTGCGGCATCTATGGCACCCAGATGGAGGACGAGCTGTTGGTCCACGGCCTCGAGCACGGGGCCGTGGCCGTGCTGTATCAGCCGACGCTGGCGCTCGAGGACGTCAGGCGGATCGAAAGGATCGCGGGGGGATCCGACTCCCATGTGATCACGATGCCCTACGAGGGTATGGAGCCGGTCGTCTCCGTCGCCTCGTGGGGCGAGCGCATGGATCTGCAGGAGCTAGATCAAGCCGCGGTGCGCTCCTATATCGAGGAGTTCCGCGAGGAAGGTCCCGAGGATCGACCGTGCGACATGCAAGAGGACACTCCGTTCGAGCCCCCGGAGGCCACTCCGGGCCCGGCGTCACCCTCGCCCGAGGCCACCTGATAACGCGGGCGCTCGTCGCGGTGGCGGTCGTGTCGGCTGCAGTGGCCATCGGCGCGCCTGCCCTCGCCCAGGGACAGGCCCAGACGATCGTGTCGGGGCTCGACTTCCCGACGGGGATCGCCTTCCATAGTGACGGACGCATGTTCGTCAACGAGCGCCCCGGCCGGATACGGGTGTTCGAGAACGGCCGCCTGGCGGACGCACCCGTCGCGGAGATCCCGACGATCACCCAGGGGGAGACGGGATTGCTCGGCATCGCTCTGTCGCCCGACGAAGGATCGCTGTTCGTGTTCGCGACGGAAGCGGACGGCAGCGCCAACACGGTTTGGCGTGTGTCCGTAGAGAGCGGCGAGACGGAACGCTTGATCGAAGACCTGCCCGCGTCGCTGTATCACAACGGCGGCGGCGTGGCCTTCGACGAGGATGGGATGCTCCTCGTCAGCAACGGTGAGAGCCACGAGTCGGGCCGCTCCCAGGATCCCAGCGTGCTCGGCGGGAAGGTGTACCGCTTCGGTCCTGGCGACGGTCAACCCGTGGGGGACAATCCATTCGAGGGGAACGCGGCGTACGCCATCGGACTTCGTAACCCCTACGGCTTGACGGTAGATCCCGTCAGCGGGGACGCCTTCGTCACCGAGAACGGCCCCGAGTCCTTCGACGAGGTGAACCGCGTCGGGAGCGGTTGGAACCTGGGTTGGCCCGACGTCAGTGGTCCGAGGGACGGCGGGGATCCCGCGGGGCCGGGTGAGTATCACGACCCGGTGGCCTCCTACGAACAGATCGTCGTGCCGACGGGGCTCGCGTTCGCGGACCCGGCCGACGCGCAGGAGCGTTTCGCCGGGAACCTTTTCTTCGGTACGTACGGCGAGCAGACGATCCATCGTCTGGTGCTGAACCAGGACCGAACGGTCGCGGTTGAAGACGAGATCTTCTTCCGCTCGGATGAGCCGATCGTCGGGATGGAATGGGGACCGGAAGGTCTCTACTTCTCCACGCCTACGTCTGTGAAGCTCCTCGCTATCGGCGGCGGGGCCGGCGCCGCCGGTCCGTCCCCCGAACCGACCGAGAGCCCCCCGTCACCGTCACCGACCCTTCCGCCGCGGGAGCTCGATCCCGCCGGCACCGTGGTGTTCATCGTGGTGGCGGCGATACTGGCATCCGGCGTCGTCTACACGCTCCGTCGGGGACGTGCCCTGCGGCGCGACCGAGGATGAACCCTGAACCCTTTGATCCACCGGCCTCCCAATAAGTGGATGCCGTCGCGGCCGGCGCGCTAATTACAGCCTTGTGAAGGGGTAACAATCCGGACAAACGGGATCACCAAATTGCTCGGACGGGTACAGACGGCACCGGGTGCCGCCGAAGATAGCTTCGTGGCCAAAGGGAGACTCTTGATCGTTTTTTTGGTCGCGTGCGCCTTCGTTCAGATGGCGCCCGCGGCTCGAGCTGCCGTGCCCTCGTGGGTGCGACCGGCTCTCCGCTACATGGTTAAACATGACCACATCCAGCGCGAGAGCTTCAAGCCGAATCGCAAGATGAAGCGCGCTGCCTTCAAACGTCTTATGAGGTCGGTCTTCGGCGGGGGTTACCGGCGATACCGCGGCTACGTGACCGCAGGCGAGGTCGCCAGGGCCCTGGTCAACCGGTTGGGGAAGCGCAAGGTCGCCGTCTCGATCGCCGATTCCACCTCTCCGGATGGATGGGATCCAGGCATGTCGCGTCGAGGAGCGTTCGAGGTGGTCGCCCGGGAGCTGGGTCTGCGTTACAACCGAACGGGAGCGGAGGAAGCGTACGAGGCCTCTTCCGGGATGCCGCTCCGCCAGGCCGATGTCGTCTATGCGGTGTGGAGGGCGAAGACGGGACCCAGGACCTGGGCTGCGGATGCCCTCCTTGGATTCGAGCTGAGCAACTACGACGCCAACCGGCGAGCAGTGGTGAGATACGCGTTCTCGCAGCTGGGCGTTCCCTACGTATGGGCGGGCGAATGGCCGACCCGTACCCCCGACGGTTACCCCTATGGAGCCCAGGCGGCGGGCGGGTTCGACTGCTCCGGCTTCGTCTGGTACGTGATCAAGAAGGCCACCACCGGCTACCAGCCGATCGGTCGGCCCTACTCGGGCTGGAAGCTGGCGGAACGATCGTCCGCCGACATGGCGCGGGCAACCGCCAAGAGGATCGGCTACCGGTACCTGAAGCCGGGCGACATCCTGTTCTTCTCGGGAGAAGGCAAGGATGCCAAGCCGTCCAGCGTGTACCACACCGGCATCTACCTCGGTAAGGGGTGGATGGTGGATTCCAAGGGCTCAAGTGCGGGTCCAAGCCTGGCTTTCATCGGCAAAGGGTCGTGGTGGCGGCCTCAGTTCGCCTGGGGCCGGCGGGTCATACCGGTCGCTTCCTAACTACGCGCTGAGACCTATCTCCTCGAAGTCTCCGACCTTCTCTACGGCGTCACTCTCCCGATTGTCGGCAAGGAGCTCGAGCACGGCCTCTTCTATGGCTCCCTGCGTCGACGGCGCGCCCAGATCGATGTCTTCGCCCAAGGATCCGATCGCGCCCGAGATGGTCCAACCCGATCTGTAGCGATCGAAGACGCGCGGGTCGATGTAGGAAGAGCGCGCCACGGCGGGCGTGTTGCCGAGGTAGTGCGCCACCGTTCTCACCGCGTACGTCATCGCGCGCTTTCCGGCCGTCCTCGATGCTGCAGCGGGGGCCGAGACGGCGAGAGTGACCGCGGCCAAGACCGTCGCGTTCCAGGTCCGGAAATCCTTCGCGGTGAACTCGCCTCCGCTCAACTCCTTGACGTAAGCGTTGATGTCGTGGGACCTGACGTCGCACCAGCGCCCACCTATCTTGTAGGCGAGCAACTCGGGTGAGCCCCCGCGTCGCTTCTTCAACGCCTGAACGATCTCGAAGACCTCTGCGTCGACGATCGCCTGGATACGCCGCAGCCCGCCCTTGCCGATGAAGTCGAAGAGGATCGCGTTCCCGGGCAGGAGCTTGCAGTGCTTCTTCTGGATCGTCGCGAGGCCGTAGGTCTGGTTCTGCTCCGCGTAGCCCTCGGTCCCGATCCGGAAGAAGCCACGATCCAGCAACCGCACGGCGCACGCCAAGACGCGTTCGCGCGAGAGATCTTCCCGGGTCAAGTGCGCGGCGCATGTAGCGCGCATCGATGGCAGGGCACGTGCGAAATCCAGCATGTTTTCGAACTTCTGCGCATCGCGACGCTTACGCCACATCTCGTGATACAGGTACTGGCGCCGTCCCGCGGCGTCGGTGCCCACGGCCTGGAGGTGTCCGTTGGGGTGGGGGCAGATCCAAACGTCCTTCCACGCCGGGGGGATGGCCAGGCCGCGGATCCGCAGCAACTCTTCGGGATCCGTCAAACGCTCGCCGTCGGCGTCGAGGTAGACGAACCCGCGCCCGTTCTTCCGGCGGGTCCAGCCGGGGGCAGAGCAATCGACACGTTTGAGGCGAGGCACGACTCGGGGTCTTTCCCTTAGGGTCTTCGTCCGAACCCCATCTCGATGCGAGGAGGCATCCGCATGGTCCAGGGCGCCGGCCAGGCCCCCGATCGGAACCTCGCCATGGATCTCGTCCGGGTGACCGAGGCAGCCGCGCTGGCGGCCGGTCGCTGGCAGGGTCGCGGAGACAAGGAAGCCGCGGACCAGGCGGCGGTGGACGCCATGCGCCTGATGCTCGACACCGTGTCCATGGCGGGCGTCGTCGTGATCGGGGAGGGCGAGAAAGACGATGCCCCCATGTTGTTCAACGGGGAGAGGATCGGCAACGGCGAACCACCCGAGGTTGACGTGGCGGTCGATCCCATCGATGGAACGACGCTCACCGCCAAGGGGATGAACGGAGCGCTGGCCGTCGTGGCAGTGGCGGATCGAGGGACGATGTTCGATCCCGGTCCGTGCGTCTACATGGAGAAGATCGCGGCGGGGGAGGAAGCCCACGATCTCGTCGATATAGAGGCTCCGATCGTCGAGAATCTCCAGCGGGTCGCGAAGGTGAAGAAGGGCTCGGTCGAAGACGTGACCGTCACGATCTTGGAGCGCTCGCGGCACGAGCAGATCGTCAAGGAGGTGCGGGAGGCGGGGGCCCGCATCAAATTCATCACGGACGGAGACGTCGCCGGCGCCATCGCCGCGGCTCGAGAACGGTCGGGCGTGGACCTGTTGATCGGCGTCGGGGGAACGCCGGAGGGGGTGATAGCCGCCGCGGCGTTGAAGTGCCTCGGCGGCGTCATCCAGGGGCGCTTGTGGCCGCGTAACGACGAGGAGCGCGAGGCCGCCGAGCAAGCGGGTTATGACCTCGACCAGGTGTTGACGACCGACGACCTGGTATCGGGCGAGAACGTCTTCTTCGCAGCAACCGGGATCACCGACGGGGACTTCTTCCAGGGCGTCCGCTACCGAGGCGAAAGCGCGGTCACCCAGTCGCTCGTGATGCGCTCGAGGTCGGGAACTGTTCGCATGATCGAGTCGCTGCACCGCCGCGAGAAACTCAAGAAGTTCTCGACGATCCAATACTAGTGATCAGCACGGCGTGAGTGGCTAGACGGTTCGGGCAAGCGCGAGCTCTGGCGCTAGACGTTTCGCCTCTCCGAGAGTCGGTACCGTTCCGCGCTTTGTGGATCGGCCAGGTCGTCTCGCTGGCGGGGTCGCAGATGCGATCGGTCGCCGTCCCGTTCCAGGTCTTCGACATCACCGATTCGGTCGTTGCAGTCGGGATGATCGGGCTGGTCGAGGTGGTGCCTTTGATCATGGTGTCCCTAGTCGCGGGGGCGATCGCGGATCGGAAGGATCGTCGCTGGATCATGGCTCGGGCGCATATCGGTCTCATCCTGACGGCCGGGATGCTCGCCGCCCTGGCCCTCGGCGGGTCTCCACCGCTGTGGGCGATCTACGTCATAACCGGGGTGTCGGCGTCGATCGATGCCGTCGACCGTCCGGCGCGGGTCGCGATCATCCCGAGCCTCGTCCCCCTCGCCAAGATCCCCGCCGCTCTCGCACTCCGGCAGGTGTCGTTCCAGACCACACAGATCGTCGGGCCGGCTATCGCCGGGTTGATGATCGCAGCGTTTCCTCTGTGGATCGTCTACGCGATAGACGCGGTCTCGTTCGCCGCGGCATTGATAGCTCTCAGATGGGTGCCGCCGAGTTTGCCGGAGGCGACGCAGGTGCCACAGAGGGGCCTCGATGTCATCAGGGAAGGTCTGTCGTTCGTCAGGAGAGACCGGGTCATCCTGTCCGTCTTCGTCGTGGATCTGGTCGCGATGATCTTCGGGATGCCTCGTGCGGTCTTCCCGGCGCTCGCGAAGCGCACTTTTGGCATCGGTGCCGCCGGTCTCGGATTGCTGTATTCGGCTCCTGCGGTGGGGGCTCTGTTGGGTGCCCTAACGACCGGTTGGGTTTCGCGCGTGTCACGCCGGGGTCGTGCCGTACTGATCGCGGTTGGGTTGTGGGGAGTCTTCATCCTGCTCGCCGGTGTGTCGAGCGCCGCGGCGCTATTGATCCCGACCTTGGTGTTCCTGGCACTGGCGGGATGGTCCGACGTGATCAGCGCTGTATTCCGCGGGACGATCCTGCAAGAAGCCACGCCGGACCGCCTGCGCGGCCGTGTGTCGGCCTCGAACATCATGGTCGTCACGGGGGGCCCTCGGCTAGGAGATGTCGAGGCCGGGATAGCGGCGGGCATACTGGGCGCGCCGTTGTCCGTGGTGGTCGGCGGAGCGGCCTGTGTGGTGTTGACACTGGCGCTGTCTTTGACTCGTCCCCTTCGCGGTTACAAGGGTGGCGGCACCTCGGCGACCCCGGCGGATGAGCGTGGCGGGTCGATCAGCTCCGCTTAGGTTCCCAGCGGAAGTACTTCACTGCCAGGAGCAGGCCCGCGACGCCCCATGCCGCGACCCAGATCAGGTCCTCGGTCGGGAAGCCCACGTCGCTTTCGATGAACGAGGCCAGCATCGCCTCCACGTAATGCCGGATGGGGAAGAGGTTGGAGAACGTGTCGAGCCAGTCGGGGACGTTCGTCAGCGGGATGAACACTCCGGAGATGAACAACAGGGGCAGGATGATCGCCTGGATCACCGCCGGGGCAGCTTCGGCGTTCGGGACGACCGCGGTCACGGCCAGACCCAACGCGCAGAACGCGGCGGCGCCTATGGCGAGGCTGACCAGGAATGCCGGCAACGTTTGCGCCGAGATCTCCGCGTCGTAGAAGAGAGCTCCTGACGCCGCGATGATTGAAACCAGCAGGATCGCCAACAACACGGAATGGATGATGCGACCCGAGAGATACGCCCACGCGGGCAGCGGGGTGCCGCGTTTCCGCTTGAGTACGCCCTCGTCGCGAAGGAAGACCATGGACATCGCGATGTTCGTGTAGCACGCCGTGATGATGGAGAAGGCTGCGATCGCCGGGACGTAGTACGTCTGCGTGCTGATCATCTTTCCGCCGTAAGGGACCTCTCCACCCGGCAGCACGGTGTTGAAGATCACCAGGAACATCAGCGGGAAGGCGAAGGTGAAGAACGCCGCGGCCGGGTTCCGCCAGAAACCCCTGTTCTCGAAACGGACCTGGCGAGCCACCAATCCGACGTCGCTCATCCCGTCTCCTCCGTGGTGGCGTCGCCCCCGGCGAGCTCGAGATAGACGTCCTCCAACGAGGGGCGTGAGACGGTGAGGCCTTCGAGATCGGCCCCGGAGTCCAGCGCCCAACCGGTCAGATCGTGCAGGATCCGGATGGGTTCATCGGTTTCGATGGCGAACTCGTCGTTGGATGCTCGACCGCGTAGGGAGTTGGGAGGTCGGGGTGCATCCGGCGACAGGTGGAAGGAGATCACGGTCTTGCTCTGGGAACGACCGCCCAGGTCGGCAGGCGTGCCCTCCGCCACGATCAGACCGTCGGAGATGATGGCGACGCGGTCGGCCAGATGTTGCGCTTCGTCCATGTAGTGCGTGGTGAGGAAGACGGTTTTTCCGAGGCTCTTCAGGTTGTCGACCATCTTCCACGCGTTGCGGCGAGCGCCGGGGTCGAACCCGGTCGTAGGTTCATCCAGGAACAGCAGCTCCGGGTCCCCTGCCAGACCTACGGCGACGTCGAGTCGCCGCTGCTGGCCGCCCGAAAGCGTGCGCACCTGAGCCTCGGCTTTTTCGTCCAGCCCCACGACCGAGATGACCTCTCCGGTCGGTCGAGGAGAAGGGTAGTAGCTGCGATAGAGGTCGATCACCTCGCGCACGGTGAGGTACTGCTCGACGCCGGTCTCCTGCAAGACGATGCCGACCCTTTCCTTGAAGGAGCGCTCGCCTTTCCCGGGATCGTGCCCGAGCACCGAGACCTCGCCGGCCGTGCGGCTGCGATGACCTTCGAGGATCTCTACGGTCGTCGTCTTCCCGGCCCCGTTCGGTCCCAACAACGCGAACACCTGGCCCCGATCGACGCGGAGATCGATGCCGTGAACGGCCTCGAAGCTCCCGTAGGACTTCCTGAGACCGGTCACCTCTATGGCTCGTTCGCTCATGCCGGCGAGCATAGGTGACGAGGACTCCGTCTATCCCAGGCCGGGCTCGAAGCGCTTCGGATCGTCGAGGTACTCACGCACGCTGCGTGCGAGGCGCGCCGCGTGGTAGCCGTCGAGGTAGCGGTGATCGAGGGTCGCGGCCAGGTTGAGCATCGGCCTGATCTCGATGTTGTCGCCGATCGCGACAGGCTTGCGCGTTACCTCACCGACGAGCACGAGCAGGGGGATCCGGTAGTAGAAGGCGATCGGCGCGTACGCGTGTTGGATACCGAACATGCCTACCGACGTGACCATCGCGGTACCGAACGCGTAGGCGGGCAACCCGTACTGCTTCAGGTCCTTGCCCTTGTCGGTCGTTATCCAGGTGGAGATCTTGAAGCCGAGCCGCAAGAGCCTGTAGGGGATGCGCCCTATCATCGTCTTCGTCTTGCCGAACTCCACGTCCTCGCCCGAACGGATGCGGTTCGAGCGCGACGAGAGCTCTTCGGCGACCTCGACCGCAGACTTCTTGTCTGCATCGGCAACCTTCACCCCGGAGAGCTCGCTGCCCTCATCGGTCGAGACGATGAAGAAGATGTCGATCGACGGCCTCGGGATGAATCTTCCGCGGTAGAGGTGGACGTTGAGATCCGGATGCTCGCCGAAGGCGTGAGCCAGGGCACGGCCCACGACGTGGGTCACGGTCAGGCGCACCCCGTGAGCGTCTCGGGCTTCTTCGATGAAGGAGAGGACGGCCGTCGCGTCGAACTCGAGATCCCCGAAGATCTGAGGATCGTTCGGGTGTCCCCAGGCGGACGAGGCCAACTTGCGCCAGCCCGTGATCTTGTGTCCTCTCGCCATCGCCCAATGATGGCAGCATGGGCCCATGGACGCCAAAGAAGCCTTCGCCGAGCGAGACTCGTTGCATGTCCTCGACGTCCGCGAGCCTTTCGAATGGGATCTGGGACACGTTGCGGGCTCCATCCACATCCCGATCCAGGAGATCCAGCACCGAGCTTCCGAGCTCCCCACCGACAAGCCCCTGCTGTGCGTGTGTACGGTGGGGGCACGCAGCGAGTACGTGGCGGGGGTCCTGAGGGCGGCGGGCTTCGAGGCGGAGAACCTCGAGGGAGGCTTGGTCACCTGGCAAGGAGAAGGTTTCCCCTTGGTGAAGGACGATGGGGGAGAGGCCGACGTATGGAAGGGACCGCACTGACCGAGACGATCACCCACGTCAGCGCGATCGCGGGCCTCCGCGGAGAAGACGCTCGCCGCGTCGCTCGGTACCAACTCGAAGAGATCCTTGCGGTCTTCCGCGACCTGACGGACGAAGAGTGGGAGATGGAGAGCGACTGCGAGGGCTGGACCGTCCACGATGTGGCAGCTCATCTGCTGGGATGGGCGGAAGCGGTGTTGTCCCCACCCAAGCTCGTCCGGCAGCTCCTCGCATCGCAGCGCCTGAGGAAGGAGAAGGGCAACGTCACGGATGCCTCGAACCACCTCCAGGTCGAGGCGCGGCGTGCCATCCCGCACGGAGAACTGCTCGCCAGGATGGAGATCGTCCTGCCCCGGATGCTGCGACGGAGATCGAGCCTCGCTCGGTTCGCCCGCTACGTCCCTTACTACGATGGGTTCCTCGGCACCACCAACGTCGGCTTCATCATGAACGCGATCTTCTCGCGCGACACCTTCATGCATCGCGCCGACATCTCTCGTCCGCTGGGTAGGGAGATGGTCCTCGGCGACGACGATCGCCGGCTGTTGGAAGACGTCGTCCGGGATTGGGCGAGACGCTCGGATGCTCGCCTGATGTTGCATCTCACGGGACCCGCCGGGGGCGACTACCTCACGTCATCGGATGCCGCTGCCGACGTAACGGTTGGAGCGGTCGACTTCGGCCGGATCCTGACGCGACGAGAGTCCCCCGAGATCGCCCAGATAACAGGTGACCGCGATGCGGCTCTCGGATGGCTGAGGGTCTTCACGCCGTTCTAGACCGCTTAGACCTCCTTGAACATGGCGATGGTCTCCTCCAGGACCTTGTCGCCCACGCAACGGTCGATGGAGTAGGCGTCCTCGTAGTTGACGAACACGGCTCCTCCGGCGACGAAGCCCAGGCCCTGCTGGCCCACGGGGTGCAGCTCGAAACTCTGCGGCATGTAGCCGAGCGCGTCGTTCGCTTGGCCGATCGGCATGGTCACCGCGGCGCCCGATTGTTCCTTGATCGTATTGCTGACGTTCGAGAAGATCTCACCCGGAGCCGCCGAGAGGGCGAACCCGTCACCGATCCGCGCGGCGGATGCCGCAAGCTCCACCGACGACGGTGATGCCGATGCACATGGAGCCGTATCCGGACTCTTACCGGTGCGAACCTCTGCGGGTGACGCGAGGAACGCGCGGTCGAAGAAGCCGGGAACGCCCAGCGCCGTAAGAGGCACGTTGGTGGTGGGCTGCGCCCAGGTTTGTTGCGCGAACTCGACTTCGGTGTTCTCGAGGCGGATGCCCCCTCCGACCTCCGCGACCAGATCGCCGAGTGGAGCGCCCATGTTGGTCCCGCCCCTGGTGGACATGTTTCCTAGGCCTGTCATGAAGAGCAAACCCACGCCTCCGAAGCGATCCTCGACCCTTTTCTCGAACAGGGCAGGCCAGTCGGCGTGAGCTACCCCGCCGTTCGTCCCCCTCGTCGTGGGATGACCTGCGAAGGCGCCGATCGTCGCGATCGTCTTGGATCTGCGGGGCCCATGACCTTCGGCGCCGACGGCTCGCAGCCAAGTGAGCTGCTGTTCCTCGGCACTGCGGTAGGTATCGCGACGTTCGCTGTTGTGAGCTCTGGCCAGTACCTCGCCCACCTCGAGCCTGGCGGGCTCCATCGATGTGACCGCGTTGCGCACGCTGTCCTTGATGGAGTCCGCAACCTGCTCCATGTACCAGTCCGGGACGAAACCCCAGCCGCCGATGAAGTCGGGAGCCGAGTGGGCGTGCGTCGCGGCGATGACGATGCCCTCCTTCTCCAGGCCGAGGTCCGGATCGGCAGCGAGCTCCGCCGCGATCTGCTTGATCCCGCAGTCATCGCACTTGGACTCGTAGTCCCAGAAGTAGCCCTCGCCGTCGATGATCGTCGTGACGAGGGTCCTTCCGTTCGGTCCCTTCACCGCGAAGCTGCGGACCCACAGCCCGTATTCCTGATCCCAGTCGGTGACGGGGTTCATCGGACCCAGGCCGAAACCCCCCATGTAGATGCAGTTGGGGTTCTCCGGCCACGGGGACCCGGCGCTCGCCAGATGGTCTCCGCTGGGCGCATCGTCCGCCGAGATCGTTCGGCATTCCTCCATCGACCTGACCCACGTTCCGCCGTAGTGCTCGGGGCGAGGCTCGATGGAGATCTTCGAAGCGCCGGCCAAGACCTCGCCGGGCGCGGGGGTGATCTCGGTCACCGGCCGGCCGTCATCGCCGGCGCGTTTGGTCTTCAGGTGGGGGGCCCCGCCCGCCTGGGTCTCGAGATCGATGTCTTCGGAGAGGTCGCCGGGTGGGCTTACGAGCCCGGCTCCGTCCCACGCGGCCCCGAGGGACAGTGCGCCGGCGAGGAAGGAGACACCGATCATCTTCAAGGCGCGTCGCATCGTCGGCCCCACATGTCGCCAGATAGGGAGTTGTCCTAGGAGCAGACCTTCTCCGCTGGGGGCTCTATCCCTCTGTGTAGATGCCTATACCTGGGGCCGGTGACGTTCGATGATCCCCTTGAAGTCGAGCCCCGCCGGAAGGGTGCCGTAGGCGCGGCCGTGGTCTCCGCCCAAGCGGGTGACGAGGAAGGCATCCGCGATCACCCGATCGCCGAACCGCAGCAACAGCGATGCCTGCAACACCACCGCCATCGCTTCCACCACACGACGACCGCGCGTCTCCAACTCCGACCCCTCGGCGAGCAGGCCCTTGAGGTCGTTCGTATGGCGTTCGAGGCGGGGGTCGTCCGCCGACTCGACCTCTACGAAGAAGGCCTCGACGGCCGCGGGAGAGCGCTCCATGGCGCGCAGGACGTCCAGGCAGTTGACGTTGCCCGACCCCTCCCAGATCGAGTTGAGGGGACTCTCCTTGTACAGACGGGGCATGCCCGAGTCCTCGACGTAGCCGTTGCCGCCGAGGCACTCGAGAGCCTCACCCACGTGCGACACGGCGGTCTTGCAGACCCAGTACTTGGCGACCGCGGTGGCGAGACGCCGGAAGGATGCCTCTTGATCATCGTCTGCGGCACGATCGAAGGCATGAGCGAGCCGCATGGCCGTGATCGTCGCGGCCTCCGATTCGATGCACAGGTCGGCCAGCACGTTCTGCATGAGCGGTTGGTCGAGCAGGAGCTTGCCGAACGCGCTTCGGTGCGCGGCGTGATGCGTCGCCTGGGCGACGGCTTCACGCATCAGTGCGGTTGAACCGAGCACACAGTCGAGCCTCGTGTGGTTGACCATCTCGATGATCGTGGGAACGCCCCGTCCTTCCTCGCCGATCATCGTGGCGCGGCTGTCCTCGAACTCAACCTCGCTGGATGCATTCGATCGGTTCCCAAGCTTGTTCTTGAGCCTTTGGATCCGGAAGGTGTTGCGCGTGCCGTCCTCCAGTACGCGGGGAAGCAGGAAACAGGACAGTCCACCTTCGGCTTGCGCCAGCACAAGGAACGCGTCGCTCATGGGTGCCGAACAGAACCACTTGTGACCCGTCAGCTCGTAGGTGGTGCCCGGCCCCCCTCCGTCGACGGCCCGGGCCGTGGTCGTGTTCGCTCGCACGTCCGAGCCCCCTTGCTTCTCGGTCATGGCCATCCCGCATACCGCTCCCCGTTTCTCGGCCAGAGGCAGGAGACGGGGGTCGTACTCGGTGGATGTCAGCTTGGGCTCCCACTCCGTCGCGACTTCGGGTTGGGCGCGCAACGCCGGGACCGATGCATAGGTCATGGAGATCGGACAGCCAACCCCGGAGTCCGACTGGCTGATGGCGATCATCATCGCGCCACGGGCAACGTGTGCGCCGGCTCGCTTCTCGCGCCAGGGGAGCGCGTGGATCGCGTTCTCGATCGATACCCGCATGAGTTCGTGCCACGACGGGTGGAATTCGACTTCGTCGATCCGGTTGCCGTACCGATCGTGGGTCCGAAGCACCGGAGGATTCTCGTTCGCCTGACGTCCCCACTCCAGAGGTTGTCCGGTCGCGGCCCGTCCCATCGAGCTCAGGCGGTCCTCGGCCCAGCCCGCGTCGAACCGCCGGACCGCTTCCACCAAGGGACGGTTCTGCGCGTAGGCGTCGTGGTCGAGGAGAGGAGGCGGTTGATTGTCGACCTCGTGCGTTCCCATGACGGCAGCCTAAAGCCCGGTATCCGAGAGAGCCGCCTGCAACTTGTTCTGCATCCGACGCTAGGCTGAACGGCTCGGCCCGATCCGGCATCCCAGGGAGGCTCATCCGTCGTGCTTCGCGTACCGACGCGGCTAACGGCAACGCTGGTGGCGCTGGCCGCGCTGGTGGGAGCCGCATGCGGAGGGGACGATTCGGCCCCGGGAGCCCAACCCACGGGTTCGCCCGCACCCGAATCCGCCGAGACCGTGATCGAGACGCCGGCCGGATCTCCATCGCCCGAGCCGGAGCCGAGGTTCACGGTCGAGGTCACGGTGACCAACGGCAACGTCAAGGGTCCAAAGGCCGTCGAGGTGAAGACGGGCGAGGAGGTCTCGATCGCGGTCACGTCCGACGAGGCCGACCACGTCCACGTGCACGGTTACGACAGGCTGATCGACCTGGAGCCCGGCAAGCGAGGGGTCCTCAGGTTCACCGCCGATATCCCCGGCGTGTGGGAGGTGGAGCTGGAGGATGCTCACGAGCTCCTGTTCGAGTTGAAGGTCCAATGAACCTCATCCTCGCCCACGGGATCGGATCGCGGTCCGATCTCCCCGTCCCCCTGTGGATGGCCATGTACGGGGGAGGAACAGCCGTCGTCATCTCGTTCCTCGTGCTGATCGCGTTCTGGCGGAAGGCTCGCTACGAAGGCACCGCGCAGGACCGTCCGTTACCGGGTCCACTCACGACGATATTCACGTCGCGGGCCGCGGGGATCGTCGGTCGGACGATCGGCGTGGCGATGTTCGCGATCGCGGTGATCGTCCTGCAGGCAGGTTCGAACAACGCGGCGAGTAACCCGGGTTCGTGGTGGTTCTACATCTGGTTCTGGGTTGGGCTCGTGCCGCTGTCCATCATGTTCGGGCCGGTATGGCGAGCGGTCAACCCTCTGCGCACCATCGCGGCCGCGCTGCGCGGCTCGCCGGACACGATCTCTCCCTATCCCGAACGCCTTGGCTACTGGCCCGCGGCACTCTCGCTGTTCGTGTTCGTATGGCTCGAGCTCGTGTACACGCGCCCCTCCGAGCCTGCGGTCGTCCTGATCTTCCTCGTCCTCTACTCCATCTTCAACGTCGCCGGCGGGATGCGCTTCGGGGATCGGTGGTTCGACCGGGCGGATGGCTTCGAGGTCTATTCCACGATGCTGGCGAGCATCTCGCCCATCGGTCGCCGCGGCGATGGCGTGCCGGTCCTTCGAAGCCCTTTGCAAGCGCTGGCGCGCGTGGAGCCGCGGCGGGGGCTCGTCGGCGTCGTGACGGTGATCCTCGGATCCACGGCCTTCGATGGGATCACGCGGACGAACTGGTGGCAGGGGGTCATCGAGGGTGCCTCCGACGCGTGGTACCTGGCAAGTGGAACGCTCGGGCTTCTGGGGGCCATCGGCTTCGTGGCGCTCACGTTCACCCTTGCCACGAGGTTGGCTCCCGCGGCCCCCACCGAAGACAACACCCAACTCCCCGGTCGCTTCGTGCACTCGTTGATCCCCATCGCGATCGGATACACCGTCGCTCACTACTTCTCGCTGCTCATCTTCGACGGTCAGTTCGGGTACATCCTGGCTTCGGATCCGCTCGATCGAGGGTGGGATCTATTCGGGATGGGTGACTGGCTGGTCAACTACCTCCTGGTGTCCACGGCCGCCATCGCGTGGGTGCAGGTACTTGCGATCGTGACCGGTCACGTGCTTGGTGTGATCTCCGCACACGATCGAGCGATGGTGGTGTTCCCTGCACGCAGCAAGTTGACAGGTCAATTGCCGCTCTTGTCCGTGATGGTTTGCTACACGCTCGGGGGAATAGGATTGCTGGTGGGGGCGTGATCGTGGCGCGAGTGTTGATGCTCGCTCACCAGGGCGAAGAGATCGTATTCGTGGCCATCCCTCTCTTGATCATCTTCGCTCTCCTGGCCCTCTATGCCCGTCGTCGCGACGGGGGAGACGACGACGAGGACCGGTCGTGATCCCGGCTCATCTCTTCCGGATCGGAGGTCTCCACGTGGAGTACCTCCTGCTGGGGATCGCCATCGCGATCGTAGGTCTATGGATGCTTCGCACCGGAGTGGACGCGCTCGGCGGACGCCTGATGACCGGGATCGGCGTGCTGCTTGCCTTCGCCGCTTTCATCGTCGGGTGATGGAGGCGTGTCCCTTCGCCGAAGCGGGACGGATCAGGAAGTAGCCGCCGACGAGGTAGGCGCAACTTGCCAGCGCCGACCCGGTCGGGTTGATGGTCGGCTGGGAGGGACCGGCGAAGCCGTGAATGGCGAGTCCGGCCAGCGCTGCGATCAGGGCGGCCAATCCGAGGATCGTCGCCGGTGTCGATGCCCGCGCGCGCGGCTGGGCCTTTCGCAGGAGCGCGGCGCGCTCGAAGCGTCCGAAGATCGCGACCAGAACGGCGAGGATCGTTACCAGCACGACGAGCCACACCGGACGCAGGAGCCACCACACGGCGGTGCCCGCATCGGGTTGCGGCAGCCCGGCCGGCAGCAGGATGACGCTGGCGGCGAACAGCGCCGTCAGATGCCACAGGAACATCGTCATGATCATCGAGTTCCCGATCACGACCGCTTTCCATGCACCCGGCCTCTCGAGCAGTTTGCAGCCCTTGGGGCGGAACGCCATCGCCAGCCCGACGAGCCACACGGTCAACGCGATCAGGCAGATGCTTGGTGGATCGTTGTTGGAGATGCGATCGGTCGCCATCCCGACCATGCTCGGGGAGTACACCCCGGACGAGACGAGCGCCACGAGGACGCCCAGCGCCGCCAGCCCACCCGTGAGCTGGACGGTGGGCCGCAGCTTCGTCAAGGAACCATCGGCGTAGAAGAAGCCGAGTTGGTGGGCGAACAACCAGACGAAGGCGAAGTTGAGGTACCCGACGTAGGGGATCCCGAAGCCGATCCGGGCGATGTCGACGGCGATCGCGCCGGCGACGAGTGCCGCAGGGACGCCCACGCGATAGCGGTGGTGGAGCGAGATCATCACCGGAGCCAAAGCCACGGCAAGCACGTAGACGGCCAGGAACCACAACGGTTTGGCGAGGAGCTCGGTGGTAGCGACGACTTCCGACCCCTCTGTCCTCTCCAGCAGGATTGCGGCGGGGAGCCACACGGCCACGAAGACCAGGACGGGAGCGATGAGACGCGTGACCCGGGTGGAGAGGAAAGCCGGATAACCCAGACCCTTGCGCTCGGTCGATGTCCACGACCTCAGGTTGGAGAAGCCGCCGACGAAGAAGAACAACGGCATGACCTGTAGGAGCCAGGTCAGGATCCATATCCCCTCGATCTCGTCGAGTGCGTTCGTTCCGGAGAAAGAGCCGTCCCGGAAGATGACGACCGCCATGAGCCAGTGGCCGAACACGACGACCACGATGCTGACGAGCCGTAGTAGGTCTACGTAGCGGTCTCGGTCGGCGGGTGTCGAGGTGATATCTAGCTGCGCCTTCATCTTGCGTGTCCTCCCTGTCAGAAGATGTCCTCCGTTACAGGGTCGGACCTCCCGACCCGCGGCCATATCGGCGATCGACCTCAGAAAGGGGTCACGGATACCCAGGCTCCCTGGGTACTTGAGGAAAGGCCGAGGGCGACGCCGGCGTAAACGCCGCATGCGAGATCACCCACCACGGGCGTGCCGTGGGCGGGAGCCCCGGCGGCGGTCCGTGCCGCAGGACCCGCGCGGGTATACATGCGCTGCGTGGCGAACGTCCCTGGGAGACTGACGGCGGTCGGGCGGGTTCGGGCTCCGCGACGTCTACGCGCTCTCCTGATCCCGGTCTTCCTCTCGGCCGGGTGCTCCGGGCCGCTATCGGCGCTCGATCCGGCCGGTCCGGGTGCCGCCCGCATCGAGCGCCTGTGGTGGATCCTGTTCTGGATCGCGACCATCGTGTTCGCCGCCGTCGTCGGCCTGATCCTCTACTCGCTCCGACATGGCCGGCGTGATCTCACTCCCGACATCGACAAGGACGAAGCCCAGTGGGGAGATCGCTTCATCGCCGTCGTCGGCGTCGTCATCCCGGTCCTGATATTGCTCGGCGGCTTCATCTACTCGCTCGGCGAGATGAACGCCCTCGCGACCCATGACGACGAAGGTCCGGCGCTCGACATCGAGGTCGTGAGTCACAACTGGTGGTGGGAGGTGCGATATCCCAACGGGGCGGTCACCGCGAACGAGATCCACATCCCGACGGGCGAGAGGATCCGACTGACCCTCACGACTGCAGACGTCATCCACTCTTTCTGGGTCCCGCGCCTCCAGGCGAAGATGGATCACGTCCCGGGTAGCGAGAACCAGATGTGGATCGAGGCCGACGAGCCCGGCATCTACAGGGGGCAGTGCGCGGAGTTCTGCGGCTTGCAGCACGCACACATGGCGTTCTTCGTCGAGGCCGAGTCCCCGGAGGACTTCGACCGCTGGTACGAGAACGCAGCTTCTTCCGCATCGACACCGAGCGACGGATCGGCTCGGCGGGGCTTGGACGTATTCCTCTCCTCGTCCTGCGTTGGATGTCACGCCATCGAGGGAACCGAAGCCGCCGCCACGGCCGGCCCCGATCTGACACACCTGGCGGCGCGCGAGACGTTGTTCGCGGGGAAACTCGTCAACACGCGCGCGAACCTCGAGCGGCTGATCGTCGATCCACAAGGGATCAAGCCCGGGGTAGGCATGCCGCCGACCGAGCTCGACTCGGGTGAGCTCGAGGCTCTGCTCGACTATCTGGAGAGCCTCGACTGATGGCTACGTCGCTGGTGGCCGAGCAGCTCCACGCGATCTGGCACGAGCGGCCCGGTCTGGCCGGGTGGGCGTCGACGGTCGACCACAAACGGATCGGGAAGCGCTACCTGCACACCGGCATGCTGTTCCTGGTCCTCGGGGGCCTGGAGTCGATGCTGATCCGGGCGCAGCTCGCGGACGCTCAACTCGAGATCCTCGACCCCGAGACGTACAACCAGATCTTCACGATGCACGGCATCACGATGATGTTCTTGTTCGCGATGCCCGTGCTCTCAGGATTCGGAAACTACTTCGTTCCGCTGATGATCGGCGCGCGGGACATGGCCTTTCCCCGGCTGAATGCGTTCGGGTATTGGGTCTTCCTGGCGTCCGGGATCTTCATGTACTCGTCTTTCCTGATCGGGCAGGCCCCCAACGCCGGCTGGTTCAACTACCCCCCGCTTGCCGATCGTGATTTCGCTCCGGGTCTCAACATCGACTACTACACATTGGGACTGATCTTCATGGGGATCTCCACGACCGGAGGCGCGATCAACTTCATCGTGACGATCCTGAAGATGCGCGCTCCCGGTATGACTCTGAACCGCATCCCCATCTTCGTATGGGGCGAGCTGGCGATGTCGTTCCAGATCGTCTTCGCCCTGCCCGCTCTGACGCTGGCCAACGTCATGCTGGAGCTGGAGCGGCGTTTCGGTTTCCACTTCTTTGGCGAGGCAGGCGGCGGGGACCCCCTCCTTTGGCAGCACCTCTTCTGGATCTTCGGGCATCCGGAGGTCTACATCATCGCCCTGCCGGCGTTCGGGATCGTCTCGGCGATCCTCCCAACGTGGTCGCGGCGCCGGATAGTCGGTTACACCTGGATCGTCGTCGCCGAGCTGTCGACGGCATTGATCGGCTTCGGCGTGTGGGTGCACCACATGTTCGCCACCGGATTGCCGCAGATAACCCTCAGCTTCATCTCTCTGGCCAGCTTCATGGTTGCGATCCCGAGCGGGGTGCAGGTGTTCGCCTGGCTGGCGACGTTGGTCGCCGGACGTCCCGTCCTCAGGACCCCGATGCTCTACGTGCTCGGGTTCATCGCGACCTTCGTCATCGGCGGGGTCACGGGCGTCATGTTCGCTGCCATCCCGCTCGACCAACAGCTCCACGACAGCATGTTCGTCGTCGCGCACCTGCACTACGTCCTGGTCGGCGGCGCATTGTTCCCGATCTTCGGCGCGCTCTATCACTGGTTGCCCAAGATGACTGGTCGCATGTTGAGCGAACGTCTCGGCAAGATCAGCTTCTGGCTGACCTTCATCGGATTCAACCTCAGCATGTTCCCGCTCCACATCCTGGGCCTGCTCGGCCAGCCGCGCCGCACGTACACCTACCAGGAGGGCCTTGGGTGGGAGCCTTACAACCTCATCTCTACGATCGGCACGTTCATCCTCGCGGCCGGCCTCCTGACGACGTTCTACAACTGGTACATGTCCCTGCGCCGCGGCGAACCTGCCGGCAACGATCCGTGGCGCGGTGAAACGTTGGAGTGGGCGACGACGTCGCCTCCGCCTCACCACAACTTCGACCACATCCCGACGGTGCGGAGTCGCGAGCCTGCGTGGGATCAACCGGACCTCGCCGACGGCGCACAGCCCATCGAGCAGGGAGGTCACCCGCTGACCGAAGGTCACATAACGCTCTCGACCAGCGTCCTCGATGCGCGGCCGCAAGCGGTCGTCCACATGCCCCATTCCACGCCGTGGCCCCTCTACCTGACGATCGCGATGACGATCCTGTTCACCGGGATGCTGGTTTCCTCGATCCTGATCGTCGCCCTCGGAGGAGTGACCACGACGGGGGCACTCTTCGGTTGGTTCTGGCCCCGAAGGGAAACGCAGGAGACATGACCCAAGCGATCGAACACCTCCCGAGCAAGCTTGCCCACACCGCACACGGCCCCCGTGCTTTCGGTTGGTGGGGGATGGTGTGGCTGATCGCAACCGAGGCCACCTTGTTCGCGATGTTGATCGCCAGCTACTTCTACCTGCGTTTCCGCTCACAGCCCGAATGGCCGCCATCATCGATAGAGGCGCCCGAGCTGACGTTGCCTCTCATCATGAGCGTGATACTGCTGTCGTCCAGCATCCCCGTTCACTTCGCCGAGGCCGCGATCAAGAAGGGCAGCGTTACGGGGTTGAGGATCGGCCTGGCGTTGGGGTCTCTCCTGGGCGCGATCTTCCTGGGGCTCACGTGGGGGATCGAGTGGCCGGAGGCGCTCCATCACTTCACGCCGCGAACGAACTCGTACGGAACGATGTACTTCACCATCACCGGCTTCCACGGAGCCCACGTCCTGGGCGGCCTGGTGTTCAGCGTCTGGACGCAGGTGCGGGCGTGGAAGGGCGCGTTCGGCGCGGACCGCCATCTGACCGTCCAGAACTTCACCATGTACTGGCACTTCGTCGACGTCGTTTGGGTGGCCGTCATGGCAACCATCTACTTGAGTCCCCATCTGTGATGGCACACGGGGCGGAAGCAGAGGCGAAGCGGATCTCTCGGGCCGAGGGCGTCGGGAGCGCCGGGTTGTGGTTCGGAGTCCTGGGCGGACCCATAGCGTGGGTGTTCCACATGGTCATCGGCTACAGCCTGGAGGAATGGTTCGCGTGCTCGCCCTCGACGACTTCTCCGGGCGAGGTCCTAGGGATGGACGTGCGCTCGGTCGCCATCCTGATCACGATCGTTTTCGGTGCGGTCGCCACGGCCGCGGGTCTCGTCGCGCTGCGCTATCTGCGCCGCGCGCCGGGCGCCGGGTCGGAGGGATCGATGCGCGACCGCTGGATGGCAGTCGTAGGCCTGATGAACAGCGGCCTGTACCTCTTGATCATCCTGGGCGGGTTCGGACCGGCGTTCATCCTCCAGGTGTGTGAGGTCTCGCCGTGATCTTCGATCTCCTGCCCGCCGTCGGGATCCTCGTAGCCGGTGTTCTGTACCTCCGCGCGGTCGTGATACGTCGCCGGTCGGTCGTTCCGTGGCGGATCGCCTCGTTCTACCTGGGCTTGATGGCCGTGACCTTGGCCATCTACGGCCGCGTCGGACACCTGTCCGAAGTCACCTTCTCCGGGCACATGATCCAGCACGTGATCTTGATGTCGGTGGCTGCGCCCCTGGTGGTCGTCGGTGACGCCGGGCGTCTGCTTCGTGTCGGATCGCCGCGCTCGCTGGTGCGCGCCGTCTCTCTCGTTCCTGCCGGCGTGCGATCCGGCCTTCGTAATCCTCTCGTCTGCGGCGCCGCGTTCATCGTCGCTCTGTGGGCATGGCATCTGCCTGCCCTCTACGAGGCGGCGTTACTTCATCAGGCACTCCACGCGTTGGAACACGCCTCGTTCTTCGGCACCTCGTTGCTGCTGTGGACGACGGCCTTCGGCAGACGCCGGTCCTCTGAACCGGTCGCCCTGCTGGTCGTATTCGTCACCTCGCTGGCGGCTGCAGCCCTGGGCGCCATCATCGTCTTCGCCGGTTCCGTGCTCTATCCCACGCACGCGGTGATCGCCGCGCCCCTGGGCATCGATGCCTTGGTCGATCAGCAGCTCGCCGGTGCGATCATGTGGATCCCGCCCGGCGTCGTGAGTCTCCTGGCGATGGTCGTCCTCGCGGCCCGCATGCTCGTCTCGGGGCGGCCGAAGCCGGCGCCCGCGGGGAGCGAGCGGTGAAACGCCTCCTCGGGGTTGCTTGCCTGTTGCTCGTGGCCTCTTCCTGCAGCTACGTCGAGCGTGAACCGGTCCCTTACCGCCCGCCCGCTTCCATGGCGGGGGACGTTCGGGATGGAGAGGCCCTCTACATGCGTGATTGCTCCTGGTGCCACGGCAACGACGCCCGGGGAACGCGGCGTGCTCCCGGTCTGCTGGAAGGGACCAACGGACCGGCGCTGACGCACTTCGTGCTGTCCACGGGACGGATGCCCATCGACGACCCGGGGGAGCGCAGTCTGGGCGGTGATCCTCTGTACGACGACGACCAGATCCTCGCCATCATCGGGTTCCTCGACACCTACTTCCCGCCGGGTCCCGAGATGCCGGAGCTCGATCTCGACGGCGCGAGTCTGTCGGAAGGCCTCGAGCTGTACCAGAACAACTGCGCGTCGTGCCACGCGGCGACCGGCATCGGCGGAGCATTGACCACCAGCGAAAGAGGCTCGGACGACCCGATCGATCCCGGGATCATCGCTCCCGACCTCTTCCGTTCTACGCCGTTGCAGATCGCGGAAGCCGTTCGAACCGGGCCCGGGACGATGCCCGTGTTCTCCGAAGGGACCTTCGACGAAGAGGAGTTGGCATCGCTGGTGGCGTACGTCGACGGGTTGGACGAGGCCCCCGATCGTGGTGGGGCACCCCTCGGCCGCGTGGGGCCCGTGATCGAGGGGGCGGTCGGCTGGGTTGTCGGGGTGACGTTGTTATTGGCGTTCGCGCGTTGGATCGGCACGAGAGCGGGTGAAGAGTGAACGTGCCGAAGGATCACGCGGGCGATAGGTGGGCCGGGATAGCCTTCGTCGTCAGCGCCCTCGCGTCCCTGGTGCTGACGATCGTGTACGTGTTCGGCGGACAGCCTCAACTGGAAGGCGCGCTGCTCGGCGTCGCTCTCGGGGGTCTCGCCGTGGGTGTTGCTCTGGTGGCGAAGCACATGCTCCCCGAAGGGGGCGAGGTCCAGGAGCGGGGGCCGCTCTTCGTCGATGAAGAGGACAGACGGGAGGTCCTTTCGGCGTTCGGGCGAGGTCGTCCGGTGGCTCGACGGAGGTTCCTTGCGCGAGCCTTCGGCGGCGCGATCGCCGCGTTGGGACTGGCCACCGTCTTCCCGATCAGATCGCTGGGCGAGCGCCCCGGGCGTCTGCTCTTCCACACCATGTGGCGAACGGGCTCGCGGATGGTGACGGAGAACGGAGATCTCGTGCGAGCGACCGACCTCACCGTGGGCGGCGTGTTGACCGTCTTTCCCCAGGGACACGAGAGGGCCGCGGATTCACAGACGCTGTTGCTCCGCCTGCCGCTCGATGTCCAGGCCCCCGGACCACCGGATGTCACCGACGACGGCCTGTGCGCGTTCTCGAAGATCTGTACGCACGCGGGCTGCCCGGTCGGCTTGTATCAGGCGTCGACGCAGGAGTTGTTCTGTCCCTGTCATCAGTCCATCTTCGACGTGCGTGCGGGAGCGGAGCCGACGGCGGGTCCGGCGACGAGGCCCCTGCCGCAACTCCCGCTCGAGGTTGACGCCGAGGGATACGTCGTCGCCAAGGACGACTACCCGGAGCCGGTCGGGCCCGGATTCTGGAACCGCGGCCGTGATTAGACGCGTAGCCCGATGGGCGGACGAACGCGTTGGTGGCGCCTCGTTCATACGTTCGGCGCTGAACAAGGTCTTCCCCGACCATTGGTCGTTCATGTTGGGGGAGATCGCGCTGTACTCGTTCATCGTTCTGCTGGTGACCGGCGTCTTCCTCACGATGTTCTTCGATGCATCCAGCGGAGAGACGGTGTATCGGGGATCGTACGAACCGATGAGGGGGGCCGAGGTGTCCCATGCGTACAACTCGGTGCTGGAGTTGAGCTTCGACGTCCGAGCGGGACTGGTGATGCGACAGATCCATCACTGGGCGGCGATCGTGTTCATCGCCGTGATCCTTCTGCATCTGTTCCGTATCTTCTTCACGGGCGCGTTCCGGAAGCCACGAGAGATCAACTGGATCATCGGCATGACGTTATTCCTGCTCGCCATCTTCAACGGCTTCACCGGCTATTCGTTGCCCGACGATCTCTTGTCCGGGACCGGGCTGCGTATCGCCTACTCGATAGCGATCTCGATACCCATGGTCGGAACCTGGATCGCGTTCCTGGTGTTCGGCGGAGAATTCCCGGCCCAGGAGATCATCGAGAGGCTGTTCGTCGTCCATGTGTTGTTCGTTCCGGCTGCGATCGCAGGATTGATCGGTGTCCATCTCGCGCTCGTATGGCGTCAGAAGCACACCGATTTCCGGGGCCCCAAGCGCTCCGAGGAGGTGGTGGTCGGATCGCGACTCTGGCCGACCTACGCCGCCAAGTCCGTGGCCCTGTTCTTCGCCGTGTTCGCGGTGTTGTCCGCCATGGGCGGGCTACTTCAGATCAACCCGGTGTGGCTCTACGGCCCCTTCCGCGTGCAACAGGTTCCGTCGCCGGCTCAACCCGACTGGTGGATGGGGTGGGTCGAGGGTGCTCTGCGTATCTTCCCGGCCTGGGAGGTCCGTGCTTTCGGCTTCGAGATACCGAACCCCTTCTTCCCCGGGGTCCTGTTGCCCGGGATCACTTTCTTGATGCTCTACGCATGGCCATTCCTCGAGGCGCGCTTCACCGGCGATCGGGACGTGCACCATCTCCTGGACCTGCCGAGGGACCGCCCGCTGCGCAGTGCCTTCGGTGCCGCATGCATCGCCTTCTATGCCGTCCTGCAGGTCGGGGGCAGCAACGACCTCATCGCTCAGTGGGTCGGCGTATCGGTCCTCTCCGTGACCGCGTTCCTCCAGGTCGCAGTCGTCGTCGCCCCGATCGTTGCCGGCTGGCTGACGTT
>WHSQ01000460.1 GCA_009380005.1 Actinomycetota bacterium
AATCTGGGGAGGCTTGTTTGCTATGTTGAACTTGTCCGGGCCGCTCGGGTGGCGGCCGCCGAGAGAGCTCAGATTGTCCCCCCAGGGATCGCTTATCCGCACGCTGCGTCGGCGAACGCGGGTAAATGCCATTTTGCGTCCAACTACCACAGTATGGTCGCAACTGTTCAAGATCTTGTGGGGGGCTTGATCGTTACCGCACCTGGGCTTGAGGATATTCGGGACGACGTCTACGGCAATATGGTGGACAAATATCTTGGTGGGCGTCGGGGAGTGTCGGGGCGTGATCGCTGGCCATTGATCCAGTTGGTGCGCGACATGACAGCATCTTCGTTCGGCGGATATAACGATGTCGTAACCCTTCACGGGGAAGGATCTCCGCAGACGCAGTTGATCGCCGCCCTCCGGAACTATGACCTAGATCGCGCTATTGCATTGGTGAAGTCTGCCCTTGCTTGCTAGTGAATTGTGCCGCAGGGCGAACTAGCTCTCTACATGCTCGTTTTGGTGGCTCTTCGCTCCGCAATGAGAATCGGGTGATCGGGCGACGGTGCCGGTGCAGCTTCGGCTGCGAGCGTAGGCTCTTGAAGATTCGAGGTTGCTGAAGACTGCGGGGGAAGCGCTTCGAGATTGGGCGCTTCCGGGTTTTCCGTGGGCGCGCCTCCCCGGTCTGGAGCCTCGGTGACC
>WHSQ01000461.1 GCA_009380005.1 Actinomycetota bacterium
TCTTGAGAGGGAACCTACGCCCGTCCTCATTTACACCGAGGCTGCGACGCGACCGGTGACCCGAGCTCGACGCGGCCAAGCTGCTTCGCTGGCGGGCGGCGCAGATGCACGACCGCGGAGAGCATCCGGTGAAGGAAGCCTCCCAGGCCAAGGTCTACGCAACGGAGCACGCGACGAAGATCTGCGGTACGATATTGCGCCTACTCGGCGCTTACGGTACATATGAGGAGATCCCGCTATCCGACTACTTCACGTCGTGCAAGACTCTCGAGCTCGGAAGCGGCGCATCGGAGATTCACCGGAACAACATCGCACGTGAGGTCATGCGTGAGTACGAGCGGCGGTTTGAAAGTGGCGAGTTGATGGCATGGGCACAGACGGAGAGTCAGGAGGATCTGCTCAAGCTGAACGAGCGATCTGGCGAGATCCTCGAGCAGGCTTGATCGCTTTCCAACCCGTTTTCCGGATTTTCCGGGTCGGTGTTGGCCCGAATCTCTCGAACGTGCGGGATCGCTTGGGCGTTGTGGTCGTGGTTCGGCCTTGATCCTGGTACCGGGATTGCGTAGCTGACTGTGGGCGTTCGTCCCGCGCCGGGCCGAGCGGGATCAGCCCTTGCGTCTGTTGAGCTCATCGGTGAGTTGCGGGACAACGTCGAACAAATCCCCGACGACACCGTAGTCGGCCA
>WHSQ01000462.1 GCA_009380005.1 Actinomycetota bacterium
TCCTCGATAACCTCGCTGCGTACTGTCAACGAATCTCTGACTCAGGACACTAGGACGGCTCGGAGTCCGATCGGAATTCTCGGACTTTCCCAGTGTTCGTTCGGAGATCTGTCGGAGAAATCAATCTGAGATCTCGCGGAGATTGGCCGGTGATGGGGGCCTCCTGTGGGAGGCAGACCGACACTGTACGCACCCCCTGCTTCTTCCAACACTGGGTATTGCCGTGGCCGCTCGAGGATGGTCATTTAATTGGATGAGCCACGACCCGCTCAGGTCGCCTTTCAGAGCCTTCCTCAAGTCGCGATCTTCAGGCTGAAACGAAGGCCAAATCCCGGAGATTCATCGCAGACCTTTCGGAGATTGGCGAACCGGCAGTGAGCGCGGCGGCCTCGGCGACGAGCGCCGCTACTCAACCCAGGGCAGCCCCCCGAACCGGTGGAGTTCCGACTCAAGCAACTCCCGATATCCAGCGCGGCCCTCTTGGAGGTCGAGGAGTGATTGCTCGACAGCCGCCTTGACCATAGTCTCGGCACGAACCCTGGCAAGCGGCGCGGAAGTAGAGGCGCCATTCAGTGGCAACGCCTACGTTGCCACTGATGGTTCCTTTGGTTGTGATGCTGCCAGAGCCGCCGCTGCGGCCATCGAGGCTAGCGAGGGCATGTAGAAAATTCCCCCTGCGAAGGC
>WHSQ01000463.1 GCA_009380005.1 Actinomycetota bacterium
GGGTCGGGGAAGGTCCGCAAGCTGGGCATCAACACGGTCGCGGACCGGGTCGTCCAGGCGGCGCTGAAACTGGTGCTGGAACCCATCTTCGAGGCCGACTTCCTGCCGGTCTCCTATGGATTCCGGCGTGTGTCCTGAAAGGGGAGTGGACGCGATGTAGAAGATCGCCGACATGAACCGTGCTGTGTCAGTGATGGAGGTAGGTCCTCCGGGGTCGCCGAGCAGTCGGGGGTCCCAAACCACCGTATGCGGCGTCGGTTAAGAGCCGGGGTCGTGAGCGATACGGAAAGTCCCGCCGTGAGCGGGGCGAGGTGTGCGACGGGAAGACGAACGTGTGTGAACCACTGCTGACGCATCGAAACCGTAGAATGCCGACATCAAAACCGGGGGTGGTCGGAACTCCCGGGACAAAGGCTTGCCCGTTGGGCTGGCTCTCAGCCAAGAAGCCGACTGCATGCTGTCTTGGTGGTGTCCGGTGTAGAGGTGGCGTGAGCCCGTCGCGGGCGCTGGCATGGAACAGGAGAACCAGTCGTCTCGATGTCGTCGGCCAGGGTGGTGTTGCCTGGTCGCGAAAGGGAGGACCGCGAGCGGCGGAAACCGCGAGCGGCAGAGTACCGATGCGGGGCACTGGGGCGGGCCGGCTCGTAGGTGCGCCGGGATAAACCGGCATGGAGGAGGAGATGG
>WHSQ01000464.1 GCA_009380005.1 Actinomycetota bacterium
CTCGACGCTCGTCAGGTGCATGGAGCCACCCTTGCCGGCGAGGATGCCGTTGGACTCACGATGCAGATAGCCGTATTCGACGATCTCAATTGGGACGTCTCGATCAAGCGATGGGTCCGTGAAGGCGCCATGTGGCAGGTCGTCCCAACTCGGGACGAGGTCACGCGGGTACTGGCTGAGGACCTGATTTTCGACTTCAACGACCGGTCCCTGCGAGGTCAGCTGTTCTTGTCGGTCGAAGCCGTGTTTCACGCACATCAAGTACCCTCGTCAGGGTTGGATGCTAGGCATAGTCCCGGTCAACCGGATAGGCCACGTTGGCGAGCCAGATTCAAAAGGGCGCATCCTCATCGGCGTGAACGATGATAACGGCAACCCAGACTTCGCCTTCAAACCCCGCGTTAATCCGCGTCCATACGGAGCCGAATTCGTAGGCGCTGTTTTGTCTGAGATACGCCGACGCTCAGGAGCTGGACAGACCTAGATCTTGCACGAGACGGCTGGCATCGAGCCTACGCATAGCTCACCGGTACGGGGCCTCCCGCTGGTGGTCGGGGTCGTGTGGTGGCGCATAGACCGACTTGCCGCACGTGTGACACGTCCAAACGTGGTGTCCGCGGTCGCTGCTAGCCTCGATGTTTCGTCTGACGTGATCGCGGCTGGTTGTGAGGCTTGGTAGGG
>WHSQ01000465.1 GCA_009380005.1 Actinomycetota bacterium
GCGAACCCTCGGCCCCGAGCGGCGGCGGTCTCGGATAGGGATGAACTTCGGGAGGGTCGGGAGCGTCGTCGATATCCTGATTCTGTGACGCACATACGAGAAATGCCCGACGGAAGTTGGCCGGTCCTTCAGGATGGTAGATGTGACTAATAAGGTGCTGAGCTTTCCGGTCGCGGGTTTGACGATCACTCGCGTGTGCCTTGACTACGCATTCGTCTTGCTCATGGATGAGGGGTCAGAGTTGCGCATTGAACAGGCCCTGTCGATAACGGGCGAGTCGCTAGAACCCGTCACGGTCCGGCCAGACCCTCTCGATACGCGAATCGCATTCGCCTTTCGCGTGGTTAACAGACGCGTCGCGAGGGCTTGGGCTGATGAGTCGGGGAGGCTAGAGATTCAATTCGAGGGACCGCTGGCAATTACCGTCGAGCCTCACCCGCAATACGAGGCATGGACGTACGCCGGGTCACAAGGAGAGAAGGCCATCTCCGTGCCAGGTGGTGGACTAACTACTTGGGGATTGGGTTGAGCACCTGAACCCATCTGGGCGGGGCGGGCCATAGGCCAGTCAGGATTCGCAGTCGACCCGGGGTGGGCCGGTATTTGGGAGGATGCCCCCATGCCTATCAAGGTCGGGGTGCTCGGAGCCGCGGGGCGCATGGGCTCTACCGTGTGCGAGG
>WHSQ01000466.1 GCA_009380005.1 Actinomycetota bacterium
CTTGACCACGATCGCGTCGATGAACACCGCCGCGTAGACGCGCTCCAGGGGCCGGTTGAGCCAATCGGCCATCTCGGTGAGGATCCGGTCGGTGATCTTCGACACCGTCTCCCGCGACACGCTGGCGCCGTACACCTCGGCGAGGTGAGCTTGCACCTCCCCGGTCGTCAGCCCCTTCGCGGTCAGCGAGAGCACCATCTCATCAACGCCGCGCAGCCGGCGCTGACGCTTGTTGACCAGCTGCGGTTCGAACGAGCCGTCGCGATCGCGGGGGACGTCCAACGGCACGGGCCCGATCTCGGTCAGCACCGTCTTGGAGCGGGTGCCGTTGCACCAGTTGCCGCGGTCGCGACCCTCGGGCGCGTGCGCCTCGTAGCCCAGATGCTCGGTGAGCTCAGCCTCCAAGCCCGTCTCAAGGACCCGCTTCGTCAACCCGGTGAGCACCCCGTCGGGACCCACCAGATCAAGCCCCTCGTCGCGAGCGCGCCGGACCAGCTGCCCGGCTACTTCGCGGTCGACCTCCCAGCGCTCCCGCTCGGCATCGTGCCAGTGGTGTCGGTCATCAGCTGTCCCTTCTGGCCGCGCGATCAGCTCAGCCTTTCAGGCCAGCTCCGTTACACCGATGAACTGTCCTGGATCTGGCGGAGGGTGTGATTCAGCAAGGAGAATGCTGACATG
>WHSQ01000467.1:0-384 GCA_009380005.1 Actinomycetota bacterium
GGTCCGCGTGCGTGGTGTGAGGGGTGGCGATGATCACGGCGTCGATCCGGTCGTCGTCGAACATCGACTCTAGGGAGGCAGCGGCCTCCGTGCCGACCTGCTCCGCGAACGCTCGACGACGCTCCTCGTTCCGCCCGAAACAGCTGACGAGATGTCCTGCCGACGCCTGCTCGACGCAGCCGGCGAGCCGTCGTCCCCAGTTGCCGAGCCCCACGAGACCGAGTCCCGTCGGTTCTTGCCCCACGGTCTCCCACTTTGTGTAGAGTAATATATATATTTGAGGAGACTACCATGGATATTGCACGTCAGTACGCCGAGTTCGCGTCGGGGCTCCGCTTCGGTGACCTCCCGGAGGAGGTCGTGGAGCACGGCAAGAAGCTGCTC
>WHSQ01000467.1:394-679 GCA_009380005.1 Actinomycetota bacterium
GTCATCCACGCCGGCTCCTCGATCATCACGGCGGCGCTCGCAGCCGCGGAGGAGAACGACGCCAGCGGCGAGGAGCTGCTGACCGCGATCGTGGTCGGCTACGAGATCGCGACGCGTCTCGCGATGGCTTGCAACCCGTTCTCGAGCCACGAGATGGGCTTCCATCCCACCGGGACGTGTGGCGTGTTCGGTTCCACGGCCGTGGTCGGCAAGCTGCGTGGCAGCTCGGCGGACGAGATCTACAACGCCCTCGGGATCAACGGCAGCCAGGCGTCGGGGTCGATG
>WHSQ01000468.1 GCA_009380005.1 Actinomycetota bacterium
CACCCCCCTCGCTGCCGTCTCGGGGCTGATCTCGGTCCTGGCGCAACACAGCGGTTCGATGACCGAGGAACAACTGGCCGACACGCTGACCACACTTCAGCGACAGGGGGAACGAGCACGGGTGCTGGTCGACAACCTCCTCGAGCTGGCCCAGCTGCAGCACGGACATCTCGACATCTCACTCGAGGAGGTCGCGGTGCGAGCCGCGATCGAGTCCGCTCTCGCGAGCCACCCGGCCCCGCCGGGGATGCAGATCGAACTCCACATGACGGACGACGCGACGGTTCGCGCCGACGCGCGGCGACTGACGCAGGTGATGGTCACCCTGCTGACGAACGCGTACGGATCGGGGGCCGAGCGCGTGCGGGTGGAAGGCGCCCTGATGCAGAAGCAGGTCTTGATCCGGGTCGAGGACGACGGCCGTGGGGTGGCGCCCGAGCTCCGAGCCGGCCTCTTCGAACCGTTCAACCGGGGACCGGAGGGGTCCGGCCTCGGCCTCGCCCTCGGGCGAGCCTTGATCGAGAGCTTCGGCGGGGAGATGTGGCACGAATCCGTCGAACCGTCCGGTGCCCGCTTCAACATCAGGCTCCCTCGCTCCGGGGTCGCCTGAGGCGCCGTGGCAGAGCTTGTGCGTTTGAGCAGGTCACCACGCCGCACGTATACTTCGCCACGCCTCCGC
>WHSQ01000469.1:0-233 GCA_009380005.1 Actinomycetota bacterium
TTGACGGGCAGGGGCGACGGGGGTGCTAGGTTTCGACGCACCCTGTGACGGGTCAACATTAAGGAGTGGCGATGGCGGCATTGGAGTCGGTTCCGAACGGGACCGTCGCAATGGAGCACGTGACCCGGGACGAGCTGGGTCTGGCAACCAGAAATCACGGCTTTTTGCTCGAGACGCTGCGGTATCCGGTCACTCCTATTGGTTTGCATTACCTGCTGATCCATTATGACGTT
>WHSQ01000469.1:243-679 GCA_009380005.1 Actinomycetota bacterium
CCGCATGTTGACGAGACGGCCTGGGAGCTCAACATCGGTGGCCGGGTACAGCGGCCCTTCCAGCTGAGTCTCCAGGACCTGCGCGCGCGGCCGGTGGTCACCGAGCGGGTGACCATGGAGTGCGCGGGCAACGGGCGCATGTCGATGAGCCCGCGGCCGCTGAGTCAGCCCTGGGGTGTGGAGGCGGTCGGAACCGGAGAGTGGACGGGAACGCCGCTGCGGCCGCTGCTCGAGCAGGCGGGAGTGCTCGATGATGCGGTCGAGGTGGTATTCACGGGACTTGATGCGGGCGTCGAGAACGGTGTCGAGCAGCGCTACGCGCGCAGCCTTTTGATGGACGAGGCCCTGCGAGACGACGTCCTGCTCGTCTACCAGCTCAACGGGCATCCGCTGCCGGTCCAGCACGGGTTCCCCCTACGGCTCGTAGTGCCCGGCT
>WHSQ01000046.1 GCA_009380005.1 Actinomycetota bacterium
CGTCACGATCGTGACGGTCTCACTTCCGCGGGGTCCCGTGTTCTCGTAGCGCCGCCTGTCCAGGATCCGGGAGTCGGGGAAGACAGAGCAGTAGAGGCTGGCTGCCTCCTCGGCTTCCTTGTCGAACCAGAGATGAGGAGTGACGCTCGGCATCCTCTCGTCCTTACTCTCAGGGCTTTCGGTGAACTAACTAGATCTGTGACCGGTCAGGCGCCCGAAACTCATCGGGCTCCGAATGACGATGTCGTTAGCGGGCCGATCCCGGGCGATCACTCGGGCGCATGGTCCTTGTTGGCGCGGTACTGCACGACTTCGATCCGTTCCAGCGTGACGAGGCCGTCCTCCACCATCTCATCGAGCATCGGTAGTACGGCATCGATCCTGGCAGCCTCGTCGACCACCTCGATGACCAACGGGAGATCCTCCGACAGCCGCAATATGCGCGACGTATGGAGGTGGCTCTTGGCACCGAATCCTTCGATGCCTCTGATGACGGTCGCTCCCGCGAGCCCCTCCTCGCGCAGGCGCTGGACTATCGACTGATAGAGAGGCTTGCCGTGCCACGTGTCGGACTCGCCGATGAAGATGCGTAGGAGCTTTCCTTCGCCTCGAAGCCTCACAGCGCCCTCCCGAGGACGGTCCCGAGCCAGACTGCAGCGATCCCAGCAAGCACGGACGCGAGCACATTGGACAGAGCGAGTGCAACGGCGCCATCCTCTCCGAGGCGGATCGTCTCGAAGGCAAATGTGGAAAAGGTCGTGTAGGCGCCGACGAAGCCGATCGTGATCGCCGTGCGGAGGTCGGGATGGGGCAGGAAACGCTCGGTCAGCAAGGTGAAAACGAATCCGAGGAGGAAGCAGCCGGTCACGTTGACCGCGAACGTCCCCCATGGGAAGGCCGTGGGCAAGCGATTGCTGACCCAGCCTTCGAAGTGGTAGCGGGAGACGGCACCGAGGAAGCCGGCGAGCCCGATCCAGACTGTTCGCACCCCGTACCTCCGCGTTCGATCGACCGAGGTAGGAGCCATCAGCAGCGGTGCAGTCAGCGCTGCGGTTGACGGCGAGCCCCATCGCCGAGGCGGACAGAGTATCGCGACGCCGGATCCGACAGGGATCAGAGGAGCGGGTTTCCCGGCTGCATGCTCACGACACGCGACTGGTCTTCAGCTGCTCGAGATACTCGTCGAGCCGTTCCATGGTTTCTCTGGCGCCCTCCTCCATCCCGGATTGCAGCATCTCATCGCGCTCCTGCACCGTGTCGTACACGGATGTGGCCGTCAGGGTGGTCTTGCCGTCATGTTCTTCGAGCGTCAGGGTCTCGACCGAGACACTTCCCGGGAAGCCCTCGAACTCGAAGGTCCAGACGATGCGCTCGGGTCGGACTATCTCGCGGTATTCACCGTAGAACGCGTACTCGTCAGCATCGGGTCCTCGATGGACGATCCGCCACTTCCCGCCCGCGCGGAAGTCGATGTCGCAACTGGCGAACTCGTATTTCCTCGGCCCCCACCAGCGCGACATGTGCTCGCAGGAGGTGTGAGCTTCGAAAACCAGATCGCGGGGAGCGTCGAACTCACGCGTCATGACGATCTCCCTCTCGGATGGGGTCGTGATCCTCAATTCACCGCTTCTTGCGCCCATGCTTCTTCTCCTTTCGCTTGAGTTCCTCCAGGTAGTCATCCAGCCGTTCGTAACTCTGATCCCAGAACTCCCGGTAGCTCTCGGCCCACTCGGCGACGTCTTTGATCGCCTCAGCCTGGAGGCGACAGGGCCGTCGCTGCGCGTCGCGGCCCCGCGAGATGAGACCGGCGCGCTCCAAGACCTTGAGATGCTTCGTGATCGCCGGCTGACTGATCGTGAATGGAGCCCCGAGCTCGGTCACCGTGGCGTCGCCCTTCGCCAGCCGGGCGAGGATCGCTCGCCGGGTGGGGTCCGCGAGGGCCGCGAACCTCGTATCCAGCACGCTTGCGGGAACTCCCACGGTTCCTCCCGTATCCAAACTCCAGCGTTATATAACTACAAGGTTAAATACAGCAGATGGTCGGAGGTGTCAAGAGGGAACCGGTTCCCTAGATCGCCCCGGCCCCCAGTCCCTCGATCAACACCGGCTTCTTCCTCGAAACCACCCTGATCCTGACCCGGCCCGACCGCCGCGACGAGAACGTGGCGATCCGGATGACGCGCTTCTTCCGGGTGGCGGTGGCGCCGAGGGAGACCTTCTTCAGGAGCCGTCTCCCGAGGAAGACTTTGACCGTCCCGCAGCCGGGACAGCGGGTCGCCACCAGCGCCAGGCGTTTGGCGGTGAGGTGCTTGCGTAACGTCGCGCCGAACCTCGAGGTGCGCGAGAAGGTGCCCAGGTAGTGGCCGGAGCCGGATCTGCGCGCCCAACCATCGGACGCGCTCAACGAGCGATCGTTGCGGGGTAATGCGGTGCAGCGCGCCGTGCTGAACGCGGAGCGCAGTCCCGCGCCGTTCACCGCCGCGACGCGGAAGCAGTAGGTGTAGCCCGGAAGGCCCCCGATAGTCCGCGACGTCGTGTTGGAGGTCCCGGCTCCTTGCCACGCACCGAGAGCTCGGTTCGGTGGCGCGGTGCGCCGCTGGATCCTGTAGAAGGCCACGCCGCTCTGGGGATCACTCGAGGGGCTCCAGCGGAGCCGCACCTCGGTGGTGGTGAGGAACGGGCGGAGGCTGGCGAGCGACGGCGCCGACGGCGGGGTCGTGTCGCCGGGTGCTGTCGTCTGTATCTTGTAGGCGCGCTCCGCCGACGAGGACGGGTCGGCCCCGGTCTGGGCCTCGTTGGTGATCACGGCGATGACGCTCGAGCACCCGGTTGCAGCGAACCAGCTCAACGTCGTCGATCCCGCCGGGCCGACGACGGCCGGCATCGGCGTGAGCTTCAAAGCGCTCCCGGTGTCGCACGCGATCGTGGCGCGCATCTCTCCGGCGTCCGAAGTGTTGGACAGGGTGACCCCGTAGGTCGACGCGCTGGGCAGTCGGACCCAGTTGAGCGCGTAGTTGTCGCGCACCGAGCCGCTGAAGCTGCCTCCGACCGCAGCGATCGTCCCGCCGTTCCCGGCGATCGGTGGAAGGCCGGCCTCCGCCACGTAACCCCCACCTTCCTCGAAGCAGTAGGGGAGGACGTAGGAACCGCCGCAGGTCTTGCTGAACTTAACGGCGATCGCGTACGCGTGGTAGGCGGCCGCCAGGCTCGTCCCCCGGTTGGTCAGCGCGTGATTCATCGCGTCGAGGCCGAGGTGCGTTTCCTTGCTGACGTCTTCCCAGAAGTCCTGCATCACCTGCTCGCCGCCGCCGGCCACGCCCGTCCCGTACCGTTCGGTCATCCCGCGGAACGTGATCCAGTAGGGGTAGGGACTGGCGTCGTAAGCGCCCATGTCGCGATGGAAATCGGGCCACAGGTAGTTGTAGTTGTCGTCGGCGCCGTCGAAGACCTCGTCCTCCATCCACGTCGCGCCGCCCTCGATGAAGGCGTTGTCGGGGCGGTTGGGACCGGATAGAGCGCCGTAGCCGAACTGGATCGAGTGGTTGAACTCGTGCGCGGTCGTCGAGTCGAGCGAGTCCTGCGGCAATGATGGGAACCCAGAGTAATTGTCGTTGAGCGCCATGCAGGTCGCGTAGGCGTCGGGTTCCGCCCACGGGGTGTTGGGGTTGTCGCCGACGTCGCCGGCGAACGTCCCGGAGGGGGAGACGAAGCCGTACAGACCGGGAGACAGATTGGCGACGATCACGTGGTACTTGCTCCCCGCGTCCGGATGCAGCGGAGGCGCGGCCCACCCGAAGCCCGTGGTCTGCTTCGCCCACGCCGCCTCGAGCGACGCGACGTAATCGTCGATCGTGAGTCCACCGCCGATCGAGCTCGGATGGTCGACGACGTAGTGATCGCTGGTCGTCCGGTTCGCCGGCGAGTTGTTGAGGTCACATCTCGTCGGCGCGGAGCTCGCCTCGATCACGCTCTTCAGTCGGGCCCGGCGCGGCCCTTCCCGCATCTTCGCGATGCGCTCCCGGAGCCGGAGTAGGGGAAGGGTGCCGCGCCACGGAGCTTCGCTCCGGTAGGCGGCCGGCAGCCGACCCGGGGCCGCGAGCGCGTAGGCGAGGTAGAGATCGGCTCGGAACCGTGAGATCTGGCCCCCGCGGCGAGCCTCATCGATCAGGACGGGAGTAGCGACCCGCTGGGTCGGTGTCGGAGGAGCGAGCGGCGGCGAGGCGGTTGCCGACGAGATGGGGGCCGCGAGCGCGGCGACGAGGAACCCGGAGATCGTCGCCCGAGATGCGACATGACGTTCGCGTTGGCTCAACCTTGTTCCTGCTCCTGCGAGTGTCGCCCGTGATCTCTGTGCCGCCACCAAAAGTATGGAGAGCGTGGACCCGGCAGGGAAGGGGCTTCGGCGTCCTTCGCCCCGACGGATCTAGTCCGAACTCCCCTTCCCGCCGACGGCGGGAGCCTTCAGCAGTTCCTTGGCGAGAAGGCGCGCACCTACGAGCCGCATCATCAGCTCGAGGAGCCGAGACCTGGCCGTCTTGGCGCGGAGGGCGGGTCTGCCCTAAGTGTCGTCGGGATCGGACGGACCGATCGCGGGGTGGCGTGAGACGGAGGCCAGCAGGGCGGACCGTGATCCCGGGTTGAGGATCGCGCGCAGCGGCAGCTCCGTGAGGCAGAGGACATCGCCGCGCCGGAAGTGATGGCTGACGCCGCTCTTGCATGCGAGAGTGATCTCCCCCCACTCGACGACCACGAGAGCGTCGCGCCACTCGCTTTCGTCGAAGGCTCGCTCGCTACCGGGAGGAACCACTATCAGGCGAAGTTGGAAGGCGGGTGGCAGTTCTCGCTCGAGGAACGACAATCGGCCGCAGCCGAGGCCGTCGTGGAGCGGACCGTCGGCGCTCATCAACCGTTATGACGGTAGGAACGCGTAGAACTCATCGGAGCGCCACCGATGAGTTTCGTCGCAGCCATCCGTCTAGATAGCCGTGTGATGGAACAGAAGAAGGAAATGGAGAGCCGGGGCCCCTTGTTGGAACCTCCTCTGGCAGACATCGAAAGAGAGGACCACTGAATGACCCACATGATCCGAACGTCGGGGCTGGTCAAGCGGTACGGCAACGTTCTGGCGCTCGACGGGCTCGATCTGGTGGTCCCCAAGGGGGCCGTCCTGGGGCTGCTCGGGCCCAACGGAGCCGGGAAGACGACCGCGGTCCGGATCCTGACGACGCTCCTGGAGCCCGACGAGGGGGCCGTCGAGGTGGCCGGCCTGAACGTGCGGAGCGAGCCCGACAAGGTCCGCGAACGCATAGGCCTCTCCGGTCAGACCGCGGCCGTGGACGAGCATCTCACGGGTTTCGAGAACCTCGACATGGTCGGTCGCCTGTACCACCTGGGTCGGAAGCGCTCTCGCGAGCGCGCTCGGGAGCTGCTGGGTCGCTTCGACCTCGCCGAGGCCGGCGATCGCTCGGCCAAGACCTATTCCGGCGGTATGCGGCGCCGCCTGGACCTCGCCGCGGCGCTCGTCGCGGAACCCGAGGTCCTGTTCCTCGACGAGCCCACGACGGGGCTGGATCCTCGGAGCCGTATCCAGATGTGGGAAACGATCCAGGACTTGGCTCGCGGCGGGTCGACCGTCCTGTTGACGACTCAATACATGGAGGAAGCCGACCGGCTCGCGGACGACATCGTCGTCATCGATAGGGGACGGAAGATCGCCGAGGGAACGCCCGACGAGCTGAAGACCCAGATCGGCGGCGAGCGGATCGAGTCGGTCCTCGCGACCGCTGCCGATCTCCATCCGGCCCAGGCGATCCTCGCAGGTCTTTGCGTGGGAGAGGTTCAGCTCGACGAGCAGGCTCGCAGGCTCACGGCGGGAGTCACCGGCGGCGCGGAGGTTCTGAAGCGGTTCCTCCAGCGACTGGCCGACGCCAACATCGCGGTAGTCGACGTCGGACTCCACCGGCCGACCCTGGATGACGTGTTCCTGTCGCTTACCGGACACTCGGCCGAAGAGGTCGCGGAGTCGCCCGACGGTCGCAGCGAGCCGGAAGCCGAACCTACGGATACCAGAGAGAAGGAGGCCGTTCGATGAGCTCAGTGGCCCTCGCGCTGTCCGACGGCGCCGTCGTCGCGAAGCGCAACTTGATCAAGATCAAGCGTGTGCCGGAGGTCCTCATCTGGACGACGATGTCGCCGATCATGTTCGTGTTGCTCTTCGCCTACGTGTTCGGGAGCAACATCCCGGTCCCCGGCGTGAGCTACCGCGAGTTCCTGATGGGCGGGATCTTCGTCCAGACGGTCATCTTCGGTTCCACGTTCACCGGAGCCGGCCTGGCCGAGGACATGACCAAGGGCATCATCGATCGGTTCCGATCCCTGCCCATGGCGCGCTCTGCGGTCCTCGTCGGCCGCACGGCCAGCGACATCTTCTACAACGCGACCTCGATCACCCTCATGTCGCTCACCGGGCTGGTCGTCGGGTGGCGCATCCGAACCGGCCTGATTGAAGGGATCGGCGGGTTCCTTCTCCTGTTGCTGTTCGCCTACGCGTTCTCGTGGGTCATGGCTTACGTCGGACTGAAGGTGTCGAGCGTGGAGGTCGTCAACAACGCGTCCTTCATGTTCATCATGCCGCTGACGTTCATCTCGAACGCGTTCGTACCCGGCCCCCTGCCCGGCCCCCTGCAGACCTTCGCGGAGTGGAACCCCGTATCGGCCGTGGCCCAGGCCGCGCGCGAGGCGTTCGGCAACACCGGCACGGTCCCGGAACCGACCGTCTGGTCGTTGGACAATCCGGTCGCCTACACGCTGATCTGGATCGGCATCATCCTGGCGATCTTCATCCCGCTCTCGGTGAGGCAGTACAACAAGGCCGCCAACCGCTGACGAAGGACGGCCTGCTACTCCTCGAGACGGAGTGGCAGGCCGAACAGCGGGAAGAACTTCTCCGTATCGAGGAAGAAGCAGATCCCGGTGATCTCGTTGTCTGATACGTCGAGCACCTGCAGTGACCAGGCCTCGTGGCCCCCGTCCGGGCTCGGTTTGTACTGACCGAAGGCCGGCGAACCATTGGCCCAGGTCGGTACGAGCCGCGAGTCCTTGCAGCCGATCCCCGGTCCGAGGCACCACCCGCGGATGTCGGCGTGGGTCTGCAGCCACAGCTCGTAAGGCGGCATCGACCATTGGGCGTCCTGGTGGAGCAACGACGTCAGCGAATCCATGTCGTAGCGCTCGAACGCGTCGACGTAGCGAGCCAAGAGGGCCTGCTGGTCCGCATCGATCGGTTGCGTAGCCTCGCGGAAGGTGTCGCGAGCTGCCATCGCCGCCCGCGCCCGTTGGAGGGCGCTGTTGACCGAGGGCACCGTGGTGTCGAGGAGCTCCGCCACCTCGGTCGCCTTCCAACGCAGCACCTCCCGCAGGATGAGCACCGCTCTCTGTCTCGGCGGTAGATGCTGGAGGGCGGCAACGAAGGCCAGACGGATCGACTCGCGCATCTCGGTCAGCTCGGCCGGATCGCCGTCGTCGGGCACGACGCGCCCGTCGGGCATGGGCTGGATCCACGTGGCCTCCGGCAGCGGATCGCCCAGGTTGGAGGCTTCGGCCGCTCCCGCCGGCCCGAGGTCCATGGGCCGCGCGCGACGCTCTCTCCCGCCGAGCATGTCGAGGCACACGTTGGTCGCGATGCTGTAGAGCCACGAACGGAGCGCCGCCCGGCCCTCGAAACGGTCGAAGCCTCGCCATGCACGCAGCAGGGACTCCTGGACGGCGTCCTCGGCTTCGAAGGTCGATCCCAGCATCCGGTAGCAGTAGGCGGTCAGCTCCTTGCGGTGTTGTTCCAGCTGTAGCTCGAGTTCCTGGGACCCGGCCGCCATCGTCTCGGGGATCACGTCGTTCGTTGCCGTCACCTCGGTCATGGCCATCACCATATGACGTCTCTGCGACCGGGAACACATCGGTCGACCCTCGATCGGCCCCCCGGGAATGGATCCATGGCCGGCCCGGTTCAGGAGGAGTATGACGGTCACCCAGAACCTGCAGAACCTTGCGGAACCCGTGACGGGGGCGGATCACCTGAGAGGTGTCGCGACGGCGCCCGTGATGCTCGTGGAGTACGGGGAATTCGAATGCCCGCACTGCGGCCGCGTGTATCACGTGGTTCGGGAACTGTTGGAGGAGGCGCGCGACGAGGTGCGCTTCGTGTTCCGCCATTTCGCCCGGGACGAAGTGCATCCATTCTCGGAGCGTGCCGCCCAAGCAGCAGAAGCCGCCGGCGCCCAGGGGTGCTTCTGGGAGATGCACGACTTCCTCTTCCAACGACAGCACCAACTGGAGTACGACGATCTCTTCACCCACGCCGCGGATCTGGGGCTCGACGTCGAACGCTTCAAAGCAGATCTGATCGGCAACTCGGTGCATCTGCCGAAGATCCGGTCCGATCTGAGGTCAGGGCTGGCCAGTGGCGTGAAGTCCACCCCGACGTTCTTCATCGACGGGATCCCTTATACGGGCCCGCACGACCTGGAGGGTCTGCTGCAAGCGATCCGGACGAAGGCCTCGATCCTCTAGGCCTCCACCGAGAGGGTGCCCAGAAGGCTGGAGCGGGTCGCAAGAGCTGGTGTAGAGAGCGGTGCCGGGCAGGTTCCCGACACCGCTCCGTACGTTTGGCCACCTAGCCGCAATCTGAGCTCGTGTTCCCCGATTGATCCGCCGTGTCTGAGTCCTGATTGGCGTCGCTCCCGCAGTGGAGGCCGTCCCCATCGACGCGGGCGTATCCGTTCGCCGGGGATTGGTTGCTGTTGTCGCCGTCGATCGCGACGTATCCATCCTCGACGTCGATGGTGGCTCTGCCATCCACCGGCAGTGAGGACGACTCGTCCGCGCACGCCTCGAGACCGTTGGTGCCTGCGTAGGCGTAACCCACACCTCCGACATCGGTGGAGTTCGCCTCGTTGCAATCGACTTGGTTCTCACCGGGATCGTCGAGCGCGTCGCCCGCCGGGTCTTCGTCGACCAAACCGTCTCCATCGTCGTCCGGCACGTCCTCATCGACGAGGCCGTCGCCATCGTCATCTGGGTCCCCGTCGCCGTTCGCGTCGCCCACGGGGTCCTCGTCGACCAGCCCGTCACCATCCTCGTCGTCTTCGATGCCGCCCGTGTCTTCGTCGATCGTGCCGTCGCAGTCATCGTCCGCGACGTGGCACTCCTTGGATCCACTGGGGCCGTCCGCCAGGGCCATACCGCCTATCAGGAACGCGGCCACGAACGTGACCGACCCGATCAGGGCACCAAGTCTCCGCATGCCTCCCACCCTTCCTCAGCCGGTGCAGGCGCGCCGAAACGTTCCACTTCGTCGGGTTCGTCCGCCTATGCCTGCTTTGCATGCAGTTTGCCATATCTCCGCCAGCAGGCCAAACGGGGTCTCGCCCACTATCCTGTGCCCGGGTGAGCCGGGAAGTCTGGTCGGCGCCTGATGATTTCGCGAGCGAGGAGGCCCGATTGCCCACCGGTGGATCACCCTGGCGGCAGTCCTGGTTGTCCAGCGACCGACCCGTCCCACGCCTCATCGCTCGCCCTCTTCGAACCTTCCTGAGCACCGAGACGGCCGGGGGCGTGATCCTGCTGGCCGCGACGGTCCTGGCGCTGGCGTGGGCGAATTCCCCTCTGAAGGGGAGCTATCAGGCGCTGTGGGAAACGGAGCTGAGCTTCCGACTCGGGAGCTTCGTCGTCCAGGAGGACCTGCGGCATTGGGTGAACGACGGCCTTATGGCCCTCTTCTTCTTCGTGGTCGGTCTCGAGATCAAGCGTGAGCTGGTCGTGGGAGAGCTCAACGACGCGAAGAAAGCAACGCTGCCCGCGCTGGCGGCTCTGGGAGGGATGGTCGTTCCCGCACTGTTCTACCTTGCCTTCAACGCCGGGGGCCCGGCGTCAGACGGATGGGGCATCCCCATGGCGACGGATATCGCTTTCGCCGTCGGCGTCCTGGCCCTCATGGGGAACCGTGTGCCATCCGGCATAAAGGTATTCGTGCTGAGCCTTGCGGTCGTGGACGATATCGGGGCCATCGTCGTCATCGCGATTTTCTACTCATCGGGGCTGCAATTGGAGTGGCTGACCGTAGCTTTCTCGTTGTTGCTGATGATGTTCGCTCTGAGGAACCTGCGCGTGCTGTGGGTACCGGCGTACGTCGTGCTCGGCACCGGGGTGTGGTTCGCGACGTTGGAATCGGGGGTGCATGCGACGATCGCAGGGGTCGTTCTCGGGCTACTCGCCCCTGCCCGCCCGAGCGACCCGCGTGGCATCTCGGATGTATTCGACCGGGCCTCCGGGCTGTCGCTGGAGACCGACGCTCAGAGTGTCAGAGCTGTGAGCCTGGAAGCGCAGGAGGTGGTCTCGGCCGCGGAGCGTCTGGAACATCTTCTGCACCCCTACACGAGCTACATCGTCATCCCGTTGTTCGCGTTGGCGAATGCAGGCGTGCTCCTCGATAGCGAAGCCATCCGCGCTGCACTCAGCTCGGAGGTGACGCTCGGCATCGTTTCGGGCCTCGTGCTCGGCAAGATCGTCGGCATCTCTGCGATGACCTGGCTGGCGGTGAAACTGAAGCTGGGTCGTCTGCCCGAGCGTGTCGGGAAACGCCACCTCGTCGGCGCTGCTGCCGTTGCCGGGATCGGCTTCACGGTCTCTCTATTCATCACGGGGTTGGCCTTCGACGATCCAAGCCTCACCGACCCGGCCAAGATCGGGGTCTTCACGGCGTCGATCATCGCAGGCTTGGTCGGTGCGGCCGTGTTGTTCACGGCCCCCGCCGTAACGGAAGACGAGTAGACGGGGCCCGATCCATGCACGACCCGGTCCGAGCATGCGAGCATCAGCTCGATGGTGTGGGCGGCCGGCAACGCGGCTCCGCAGGCGCTGCGTCAGTTCGGCAGGTTGGCGCGCCCTCGGCGTTGATCTGAGCCGGCCGGCTCCAGCCGGAACATTCGGAACTTCCGATCCGTGATCTCGCGATAGGTCTGCCACGCCGGCCACATGCGCACGAGGTCCGGCCAGTGAGACCGTGCTTCGCCCTCGGACAACCGCCGGGCGACGTAGTCCTTGCTGCTCTCGCCCATCTGGAGGGCAACGTTCCGGTTTGCCATCATGTTGTAGGTCCACGACGGATGCCGGCCCCGCCCATAGTTCGATCCGACGACGATGAAACCATCTCCATCTGGAAGCACGAGTACGGGTGTCGTGACGAGCTTGCCGCTCCGGCGTCCGGTGGTCGTTAACAGTGCTGCCTTCATCCTGCGAGGCGATAGGCCTCGGCGTCCTCCGGTCAGGCGATAGGTGAGCTTGTCGAAGGGTGTGAAGACGTAGCGAAGGAGATAGACGCCGGGCCGGGTCTTGCCGATCGCTCGACCCATCCGTTCCAGGAGCGTGAACCTGGCGTCGCCCATGCCTCAAGGATGGACCGGACCGGGATCGGACACAAATCGGTCCTTTTCCCGGCGACGACCTTGAACCCTGCGGCGATGTCGGGCTAGATAGCCATGCTTGGAACTACCGATGAGAGGTTCCTTTGTCGATCCACGCCGTGTTCCTCAACTGCACGCTGAAGCGTTCTCCGGAGATATCGAACACCGAAGCATTGATCGGAAAGGTGGTCGAGTGGTTCGACTCGATGGACGTCACCAGCGAAGTGATCCGTGTCGTCGACCACAGGATCCCGACGGGCGTCACCTCCGATGAAGGCGAAGGGGATGAGTGGCCGAAGATCCTCGAGCGCATCAAGGCGGCCGACATCCTGGTGATCGGAACGCCCATCTGGTTCGGTCACCGAGGCAGCGTCGCCCAACTCGTCATCGAACGCCTCGACGGTACCTATAACGAGCGCAATGACGTGGGCCAATACCCGCTGTACAACAAGGTAGGCGGGATCGTCGTGACGGGGAACGAGGACGGAGCACACTCTGCCGCCGAATCCACGCTGTTCAACCTGTCTCATCTCGGATGCACGATCCCACCGAACGCCGACACCTACTGGGTCGGGGAGGCCGGCCCTGGTCCTTCCTACATTGAGGCGGGAGGTGAGAGCCATCCCTACACGCAGCGCACCACGCGCTGGATGGCGCACAACCTCGTGCATCTCGCTCGGATGCTCAAGGCGAACCCGATCCCGGCGGAAGGCAACACGTTCGACGAAGAGACGGAGCACCAGCCCCACATCGGCTAATGGGCGCGTTCCAGCTCCGGACACGGTTCGAGGCAAGGGGGGATGCCCCCATCCCGGTGGGATCTATGTGGCCCGGAAACGTGCGAAAGCTGTGTACTTGCCGGTGGGCAGATCCAAGATCCACCTGAGATAGCGTCTGCGCTTACCCCTGCGGGGGCGGAGTACGAGGTTCACGTCCTTCGTGCGCCTGAAGACGGTCGCGCCCGTCCCGTCTCGGATGATGAACCTGAACCGGCCGTCGTAGCGCACGGCGCGATCACGTTTGAGTCGCAGCGCGATCCTTGCCTTGAGCCTTCTTCCCTCGACGGCCCCCTCCCGTTCAACGACGTAGGAGAAGAAGTCCACGCGGTCGCCCGACTTCCATAAGACGCTCGACACAACCGCCCCCATCCGGCCCTTCACTGCGTTGTAGGTGAAGGCCAAGGTGTTATCGCTGCGGTCGCGCCGGATCCGAATGGGGGCAGCAGCGGCCGGCTCGACCGTCCACAGACATAGGACGGCGACGAGTAGAGCGATGCGGATGTTCTTCCTGGGTGTCATAGGTTCTCCTGGAGCGTCAATCGTAGGGCCTGATATCAGCATTTGGAAGGTCGTTCCTCCCGTTTGGTCGCGGCGCGATCGACCTCAGCATCGTCAGAGATACGTAGTCGAAATGGGGCGAACGCCCTGCTCCTACGCGAAGCGTCACCGTAGGATTCGCCTGTGAACTCCCAACGCGCGCGACTCGGAGACATCCTCGTCCAAGCGGACGTCATCACCGACGCCCAGCTCCAGACTGCTCTGGCACATCAGCGGGAAACCGTGGGTCGGAAGCCGAGGTTGGGCTCGGTCATCGTGGCCCTGGAGTTGGCATCCGAGAGCGACATCGCGAGAGCTCTCGCTCGACAGCTGGATATCCCCTTCGTCGACCTCGATGCGGTCGTGGCCGAACCCGATGTGATGCAGCTCGTTCCTCGGTGGCTGGCCCGGCGCCACACTCTGGTGCCCGTGCGGCGTCAGGATGGGGCACTGATCGTCGCGATGGCCGACCCGACGAATCTCGTAGCGATCGACGACGCGCGGACATCGGCGGGCATACAGATCTCCCCGGTGGTGGCTACCGCGACGGCCATCGCGGATGCCGAGGAACGCTTCTACGCCTCCGATCTCGGCGCGGCGGCGATCTTGGATCGCCTGGGTGAGGCCGCAGAGGTCGAGGTGGTGCCGGAGGAGGGGACGGATCTGGATCCCTCCCTCACGCCGGAAGCGCTCGAGAAGGCCGCGGCGATGGCTCCGATCATCAGGCTCGTGAACGCCCTGCTGGCCGATGGTGCCCGTGCACGCGGCACGGACATCCACATCGAACCGCAACCGACCGAATTGAAGGTTCGCTATCGCGTCGACGGGTTGCTGCGGGAGGTCATGTCGTTACCGAAGCATGTGCAGGCACTCGTCGTATCGCGCATCAAGATCATGTCGGGGATGGATATCGCCGAACGCCGGCGTCCCCAGGATGGGCGCGGCCGGATCCTGGTCGACGGCCGTCAGATCGATACGCGCGTCTCATCCATCCCGACCTTCGCAGGTGAGAAGATCGTCATCCGATTGCTGCCGGCCGGAGCCGAGTACAAGAGCCTGTCGCAGATGGGTTTCGAGGAAGACCAGCTCAACATGCTGCGTCAACATCTTGCGATGCCTCAGGGATTGATCGTCTTCACCGGCCCGACGGGTGCCGGGAAGACGTCGACGATGTATTCCGCACTGTCGCACGTCAAGACTCCCGAGAAGAACATCGTCACGTTGGAAGATCCGATCGAGTATCAGATACCCGAATTGAATCAAACGCAGATCGACGAGAAGAGCGGTATCACCTTCGCGCGTGGACTTCGCACCTTGCTGCGTCAGGATCCCGACGTGATCATGGTCGGCGAGATCCGAGATCTCGAGACGGCCCAGATAGTGATGCAATCGTCTCTGACCGGCCATCTCGTGCTATCGAGCCTGCACACGAACGATGCTGCATCCGCGGTCACCCGACTGGTGGACCTCGGCGTCGAGCCATACTTGATCGCCTCCGCCCTGATGATCGTCGTCGCGCAGCGCCTCGTACGGATCATCTGTCCCGATTGCATCGAACCGGCTACACCCTCGGATCGGACGATCACCTCGCTCGATCTGTCGATGAAGGACGTAGAGGGCGTGCGCTTCATGCAGGGAGCCGGCTGCCAGCTCTGCGGCTACACCGGCTATCGGGGGCGTACCGGGATATTCGAAGTGCTTCCGCTCACCTCGGCGCTGCGCGAGCAGATAACCGCCCAGGTTTCCGACGTCTCACTGAACTACGCGATCCGAGCAGCGGGCGTCAGAAGCTTGCGCCGCTCGGGCCTGATGAAGGTCCGGCAGGGGATCACGACGCTGGAAGAGGTTCTGCGGGTGACTCAGATGGAGCGGCAACACGTATCGCGGTGTCCCAGCTGCCGGCACGAGATCGATTCGGGATTCGTGGTGTGTCCCTATTGCAACCATGAGCTCGAGACTCGGGCTTGCCCCGTATGCGAGAAGGAGGTCCGGCCCGAGTGGCGCGTCTGCCCTTACTGCCGAACGGAGCTACCGGGCACCCAGACGGTGGTCGACGAACGCCAGCGTCTTCGCATCCTGGTCATCGACGACGATCCCAGCCTGCGCAAGCTTGCCGAGGCGATGTTCGGGGCGGACTTCGAGGTGTTGGTTGCGGAGGATGGTGAGGGCGGCCTCAAACGCGCGACCCTGGAACGACCCGATCTGATCCTGTTGGATCTTCATCTCCCCGATATCTCCGGGCAAGATGTCGCCAGGCGGTTGCGGAAGACCGCCTCGACCAGCCTCATACCGGTGATCATGATCACAGGCAAGGATGACGGCGCCTCTGAGATCGAGAGCCTACGCGCCGGGGTCGATCACTACGTCGTGAAGCCGTTCGACGAGGAAGCGCTCCGGGCTCGGATGGAAGCGGTTCTGCGGCGATCGATCCGCCACCGAGCTCCCTTACTCGGGTAGTCGATCGATGCCCTTCGAGATCGCGTAGCGCATGAGCTCGTAGCGCTTCCGGAGCTGCAGCTTCACCAGGATGTTCTGAACGTGGTTCTGCACCGTCTTGGTGGAGATGAAGAGCTTCGCTCCGATCTCCTTGTACGTGTATCCCTTGGCTACGAGTTTGAGAACGTCGTTCTCTCGGTCGCTGAGAGCGGGATCTCCCGGTTGCTGACCCTCGGCGAGCCTCCGGAACTCGTCCAGCACGAGCCCCGCCAACGAGGGCGTGAACACCGGCTCGCCGTTCCTCACCCTTCGCACGGCATCCAGGACATCGGTCGAGGTCGAGCTCTTCAGCAGATACCCGGTGGCGCCGGCCTTGACCGCTTCGAGCACATCGTTCTCCTCGCCGGACGCCGACAGGACCAGCACCCGCACGTGAGGGGCCGCCTCGATGATGCGGCGGGTGGCTTCCACCCCGGAAACGTGGGGCATCTGCAGGTCCATCAGGACGACCTCCGGCATGAGTTCGATGGTGAGATCGATGGCTTCGCCGCCATCGGACGCTTCCGCGATGATCTCCGCCTCACCCGAGCCCTCGAGGTCGGCGCGCACCCCATCTCGCCACATCGGGTGATCGTCCGCGATGAGAACGCGGATGCGCTCCGTCATGATTCGTCCTCCACAGGTACTCGGAACTCGACCTCCGTGCCCTCGCCCGGCGCGGTCTCGATCCTCATCCGGCCCCCGAGGTCTTCGATCCGTCCTTTCATACTCCTGGAGATGCCGGCCTTCTGCTCGCTCTCGAACCGCCGCGCGTCGAAGTTGAAGCCCTTGCCATCATCGCGAACCGTGATCGTGACCGTCCCTGCATCTTCCTCTGCGAATATGTTGATCTTCGTCGCATCCGCATGCTCGATGACGTTGTCGAGGGCTTGCTTCACGGCCGCGCTCGCTTCCTGCAGCCGGTGACCATCGAGCCAGATGGACCCGACCACCGTGACGTCGATGGGGACGACCTCCCGGTCTCGAAGGTTCTCCAACGCCTGGCGTAGCGAGCCCTTGCCTTGGGGGATGTCTTCGGGAGGCCGCAGGATCAGGGCGCGTAGGTCCTTCTCTTGCCGAGCGGCAACGTCGGCGAGTTTCTCGACCTCCGCCGCGGGGACATCGGGCGACGTTGCGAGCTCGCGGCCTCGCTTGTGGACCAGCGACAGCGACTGCAGGACGGAATCGTGGATCTGACGAGCCATGGTCTCGCGCTCGGCCAGTCGGGCCGCCTTCTCCCGCTCGTTCATGAGAGCTTCGGTCGTCTCGCGGACGGCGCGTTCAGAGTTGGCGAGTAGGCGCGAGACGAGTCCCACCGCTCCACCGGCGGCGATGTAGTTCACCACGGCACCCATCATGTTCTGGATCTCCGGAGCCTCGAGGGCGCCGAGGGGGACCCCGTTCAACGGACGCGACGCGATGAGTCCGCAGCCCAACACCGCGCCGGCCAGTAGTCCGCCCCGGACGCCGAAGGCGATACCCCAGGCGAGAGCGGCGCTGACGGGGTATCCCGTGGCGAAGAATGGCCGGCCCCGGATAACTCCGTCTTCCGGCACCACCAAGCCTGATGCGAGCAGGAGCCAGCCGCAGAGGGCGAGATCGATCGCCAGCTCGCCCCGGTTCTCTCGGCCTCGTCGGACCGAGATCCACACCGTCCAGACGAGAGCGGCCAGCAACGACGCCCACGCAAGGACCGGCCTTCGGAAGTCACCTCCGCCCAGTGCGATGGTCGACATCCACGCCAGCGCCACCCATCGGAAGACCAGAGCGCCCCGAGCCAGCCCGGCTCGGCTGGCATGGCTTCGGTCGGTCACCCTGGTGCCGCCGTCAGGCACGTATGCGTAGACCTCTCGGCGTCAAGCGGAAACCGGCATTCATCAGCTTGTCGGCGATCGGGCTCTCGAACACGGTTCCTCCATCCGCCCGCTCGACGGCTATCTTCCCGAGCTTGCCCTCGCGGGCCGCAAGCACGAGGGCGTCGGCCGCGGGCTCGAGCAGTTCCTCGCGTTCGGTGAACGACAACAGCGTCTTGCCTCCGCGCTCCACGTAGAGGACCAGCTTCCCGTCCACCAACACGATGATCGCACCCGCCTTGCGGCCGGGCCGGTGACGCATGTCCTCGCGCTCGGGCCACGGCAACGTCGCTCCGTACGGGTTCGCCGGATCCGCCGCGGCCAAGACGTGCGTGACCGCGCCCGCTGTATCGGATCCCAGCGCGCGCATCCGATCGACCGCGCCCGCGACCGCGAATTGAGCGCCCCCGAGGCCCTCGACGAAGTACCCACGCCTGCATCGACCCGACTCCTCCATCGCGCGGAGGACCGGATAGACCCCCGCGAAGCCGCCGGGAACGCGTTCCATCGTGATGGAGCCGCGGGTCACGATCCCGTGCCGGAGCAGCAGCTGGTTCGCGTACGCGTGCAGACGCCGGGTGCCGTCGATGCGAGCGGTCGGTAGAAGGCTCCAGCGTCCGGCCGCGGCCGGGGGCCCGGAGCGCATCGGCAGGGTGGGACGCCGACGCCGCCGACGCGAGTGGGATCGGGCGGTGGACGTCCCCTGGACCAAGGCGCGCAGCGGCGCGAGCGTGTCGTTCGTGGCGTGCCCGGCCCACACCAGCTCCCACAGGGCGAGGAGCAGCTCCGCGTCGTCGGAGGAGCCGATGCCCTCGCCGATCTGCCGGAAGAACTGGGCGCCGCGGCCCTCCAGCTGCGTTCGAACCTGGTCCGCGAGTGGGGAGAGCTCTACATCCGGAGCAGACGGTAGCAGTGCGCCGGCTTGACCCGCGGTGGCGAGGGCGATCCACCCATCGTCGCTTCCCAACGGCCCGACGCCCGCCCAGACGATCTCGCCCGCGGCGCAGAGCTGGTCCAGGAGCGTGGGCGTGTAACCCGGGAGCCGCGAGCCGAGGATCTGGTGCTCGAGGACGGAGGCGGGGACCGGTACTCCCTGAAGCTGTTCCACGACCTCGTAGACCGAGTCCGGCGTGGCGGTGACGGGGCCGGCGCCCACCCCGTGCCAGGCGACCGAGAACCGCGCCAGGACGTCCGGGGCGACGGGCTCGATCTCCTTGCGGAAGGCAGCGAGCGATCGGCGTCTCAGCGACCGCAGGACCTCCACGTCGATCCACTCCTTCTCGGTCCCTCCCGGTCGGAACTCGCCCTCGACGACGCGGCCGTCCATCTCGAGGCCTCGTAGGGACGTTTCGACGGGTGCTACGCCGATGCCGTAGCGATCGGCGATGTCGCGTGGGACGAAGGGCCCGTGGGTGGCGGCGTAACGACCCACGATGTATCCGAGGGCGCCGGGATCGGTTTCCAGGAAGGCCGCCGGGAGGCCCCTGGGCAGCGCGACGCCCAACGCGTCCCGGTACCTGCCGGCATCTTCGGCGGCGATCCATCGTTCGTCGCCGGCGATCATGACGCGAGCGACCCTTCGCTCGGCGGTCAGCTCTTTCAGCCAGTCGTCCGAACCGTCGCCCTGGACGCGGGCCGCGATCTCTTGTGTCGACAGATCGCCCAGCCGCCGGAGCAGATCGTGAAGGCCGTCCGCGTCCCGCGCCTTTCGGTCGGGTTCGAGATACTGCAGCTCGAGCTCGAGCCGCAGCAAGGAGTCCTCGTCGATGAGCTCTCGCAGTTCCTCGCGCCCCATGATCTCGGCCAGCAACGATCGGTCGAGGGACAGCGCTTGCGCGCGTCGCTCCGCCAGCGGCGAGTCGCCTTCGTACATGAACACGCTGACGAAGCCGAACTGCAGCGATCCGGCGAACGGTGACGGGACCCCGGTCTCGACCTCGACGATGCGGATCTCTCGGCTCCGGATCGCGCGCATCAGGTCGACGAGGGCTGGGAGGTCGAAGACGTCCTGCAGACACTCACGCATCGCTTCGAGCACTACCGGGAACTGCTCGTACCGACTGGCCACCTGCAGCAACAGAGCGCTCTTCTGACGCTGTTGCCATAGGGGCGTACGGGAGCCGGGACGGCGGCGGGGCAGGAGGAGTGAACGCACGGCACACTCGCGGAAGCGGCTGGCGAACAACGCCGAGTTGCCGATCTGGTCGACGACGATGTCTTCGATCTCTTCGGGATCGAACATCAGAGCGCTGCCCTCCGGTATGTCGTCGGTCTCGGGCAGCCGCAGGACTATCCCGTCGTCCGTGTAGATCGATTGCACGCCGAGCCCCAACCTTTCGTTGAGGCGCGCCTCGATCGCCTGCGCCCAGGGGGCATGAACGGGCGCACCGAAATGCGACAAGATGCAGATCCGCCAGTCGCCGATCTCATCTCGGAACTTCTCGACGACGATCGTGCGATCGTCGGGAACGATCCCGGTGGCTTCCTTCTGTTCCTCGAGGTAGGCCGTCAAGTTGTTCGCCGCGTGCTCGTCCAGGCCCGTCCTCTTCAGACGGGCCGTGCGTTCCAGGGCGGGCGCGGACATCAGGTCTCGGGTGAAGCGGCCAAGAGCGCGACCGAGCTCCACGGGGCGCCCCGGTGCGTCGCCGTGCCAGAACGGGAACTTGCCGGGTTGCCCGGGAGCGGGCGTGACGATGACGCGGTCCGGCGTTATGTCTTCGATGAGCCAGCTGCTCGCGCCCAGCAGGAAGGTCTCTCCGACCCGGCTCTCGTAGACCATCTCCTCGTCGAGCTCTCCGACCCGCGCGCTCTTCTCGCCGCCGAGGAAGACTCCGAACAGGCCGCGGTCCGGGATCGTTCCACCGGAGGTCACCGCTACTCGTTGGGCCCCCGTTCGCGCGCTGAGCCTGTCCTGGATGCGATCCCAGTTGAGCCGAGGTCGCAACGTCGCGAACTCGTGCGATGGATACCGCCCGGACAGCATGTCCAGCGTCGCTTCCAGAGCGTTGCGAGGGAGGTCGTTGAAGGGAGCGGCTCTCTTCACGACGCGCTCGAGATCGTCGACCGCCCAGTCATCCATCGCCACCATCGCGACGACATGCTGGGCCAACACATCGAGGGGATTGCGCGGATAGGCGATCGCTTCGATCTCGGCCGAACGCATGCGGTCGACGACCACCGCACTCTCCAACAGATCGTGACGGAACTTCGGGAAGATCACGCCCCGGCTGACTTCTCCGACCTGGTGGCCGGCGCGTCCGATCCGCTGCAGGCCCGACGCCACCGACGCGGGTGACTCGACCTGGATCACGAGGTCCACGGCCGCCATGTCGATCCCCAGCTCCAGAGAGCTGGTAGCCACGACCGCGGGCAGTCGCGCCATCTTCAGGTCCTCTTCGATCAACAGACGCTGTTCCTTGCTGACGGAGCCGTGGTGAGCCCGGGCGACCTCCCGCTCGGCCAGCTCGTTGAGGCGTGAGCACAGACGTTCGGACAGTCGCCGGCTGTTGACGAACACGATCGTGCTCTTGTGCCGTTCGATCAGTTCCAGGAGGCGCTCCTCGACGTGCGGCCACACGCTCGATCTCGCTTCGGCCCCCATCGCCGGCCCGCCGACGATGTCGTCCGACTCCTCACCGATGTCGGCCATGTCTTCGACCGGCACGACGATCGAGAGGTCGAAGGTCTTGTCGGACGGCGGAGCAACGATGGTGGCCGGCTCTTCGCCGCCCAGGAACCGGGCGACCTCGTCCAACGGCCGCACGGTGGCCGAGAGTCCGAGTCGTTGTGCCCGACGAGCGGTCAACTCATCGAGGCGTTCGAGGCTGAGTGCGAGGTGAGCGCCGCGCTTGCTGTGGGCGACGGCATGGATCTCGTCCACGATGACGGTCTCCACGGAACGAAGAGCTTCCCGAGCCCGCGACGTGAGCAATAGGAAGAGGGACTCGGGAGTGGTGATGAGGATGTCGGAGGGATCGCGCGCGAACCTGCGCCGCTCTTCCTGCGGCGTGTCCCCGGTACGCATCGCCACGCGGATGTCCGGGGCTCCCCGGCCCAAACGCTGGGCCGAAGCCCTGATACCCGTCAGCGGCGACCGCAGGTTGCGCTCGATGTCCGCGGCGAGTGCCTTGAGCGGCGACACGTAAAGGATCCTCAGGCGGGATCCGTCGGCGGGTGGCTCGGACGTCACCAAGCTGTCGATCGACCACAGGAAGCCGGCCAAGGTCTTGCCCGAACCGGTGGGCCCGACGACCAGCACGTCGTCGCCCCGTGAGACCGCATCCCAGGCACCCTCCTGGACCGGCGTGGGCGCGTGGAACGCGCCCTCGAACCAGGTCCGGGTGATCGGTGAGAAGTGCTCCAGGGGCGACGTCACCGTGCAATCATGCCCCCGGACTGCGACCTAGGAGGTCGGGCGGTCCCCGGACCGCGGCGTGGGTGTGTCAATCTCCTTGAGGCGAGACGACCAAGGAGGTCTTGACGGTGGCGAGATATTTCTCTTTCAAGCCGGGACTGTCCCTCAAGGGGCGCAAGTTCAAGGGGCTCCGCGGGTTCGCAGGCAAACCCTTCCACCCGCCCCTCACGGACGTGACGGTGGGCGCGTACGTGATCGGGCCCGTCTTCGACGTCATCGCCTTCCTCGGCAAGGACAGCTCCTGGTCCGGCGACCTGTTCAAGGCCGGAGGGTGGGTCATCCTGGCGGGCGCCATAAGTTCGCTGGCCACCATCCTGACCGGCTTCATGGACTGGCTCCGGAGCACCCCGAAGGGCACCCAGGCTCGCCGGATGGTGAACGCTCACGCCTGGACGATGGTGCTCACCTCGGTGTTCGTCTTGGTGAACCTCTGGTACCGCTTCCTCGCGGAGGGGGGCGAGTACTACGAGTCGCCCGATCTGGTCGCTTTGCTCCTGAGCGTGATCGTCGCCGGTCTGGTGACCCTTGGAGGGACGCTGGGCGGCGGCATCGTCTACGACTGGGGCTTCAACGTCGAGGTCGCCAAGGACCATCCGGTTTGGCACCCCAGCGAAACGAACGATTACGTGCATCCCCACGACGAGCCCGCGCCTAGAGTGGAGCCATGACGCAACCATCAGAAGAGGAAGTCATCCTGCTCCAACAGGGAGCGCGGGCCCCGGAGGCCCCGGAGGGCTCGGAGGGTGAAGGCGACCGGCAGCCGGACATAGAGAGCCCGGCCAAGGTGATGCGGATCGCCTCGATGGCCCGCACCCTCCTCGAGGAGGTCCGCCAGGCCCCCTTGGACGACGCCAGCCGGTCGCGGATGCGTGAGATCTACGACACCTCGATCAAGGAGCTCGCCGAGGTGCTCTCGCCCGACCTCAAGGACGAGTTCATGAACCTGAGCCTTCCGTTCGACCAGGAGACGCCGACCGACGCCGAGCTTCGTATCGCGCACGCACAGCTCGTCGGATGGTTGGAGGGGCTCTTCCACGGGATCCAAGCGATGCTGTTCGCACAGCAGATGGAGAATCGGGCGCGCCTCGAGGAGATGCGAAAGAGCCTTCCGGGTGGGCATGAAGCGATGGCGCCGGGCGAGCATCACGGCCAGCCGGGCACCTATCTGTAGCTACGGCTAATCCTTCACGATCCGGAGGATCGAGCTGCTGGTGACTATGTAGAAGAGCCCGCGCGGGCCCTTGGCGACGTCCACCACACCCGACGACGCGTCGTACACGATGTTGTGTCCGACCACCCGCGTGCCCCTGTCGTTCAGGCGGAAGCGATGAACGCGGCCGTGCTTGAAGTCACCCATGTAGAGAGAGCCGTTGAGGCGTTTGATCGCACCCCTGTACCAGGTCAGGTCCGTCGGCACGATCGGCGGGGTCCAGCGACGTAACGGCCCCACCGGTTGGGGTCCGACACCCTTCGTTCCGCACGTATAGCCCGGCCCCCAGCCGTAGTTGCGCCCGCGCCGGATGCGGTTGAGCTCGTCGTCGCAGTTGGGGCCGTTCTCGGACTCGAACAGCCACGCCGTGCCGGGACGGTGCGCCAGACCGAACGGGTTGCGGTGCCCGTAGCTCCATACCGGATTGCGCCGCCCGAAGGGGTTGTCGTTGGGGACCGAACCGTCGGCGTTGAGCCGCAGGATCTTGCCGAGACGGCTCTTGGTGTTCTGTGCCAGCGAACGGTTGTGGTTCTCGCCCGTGCTCACGAACAACTTGCCCCTGACGAACTCGAGTTGCCCACCGTTGTGATACCCGGTCGACGCCGGGAGTCCCCGCAGGATGGACTTGGGTCGCCGGCACCGGTTGTGGCTGACCTTGAACCGCGTGACCCTGTTCTCGAGGGGATCGCGCTTCGTGAAGTAGACGTACAGCCAGTGGTTGCGCTTGAACCTTGGGTGCAGAGCGATCCCCAGGGCTCCGGCTTCACCGGTCGAGTTGACATCGAGGTTGACGCAAGGTCTCGCGAGCAGCCGTCTCCCGATCAAGACACGTACGCGCCCGGTGTTCTTTTCGGTGAAGAACGTCTTGCGAGTCCCCGGGACCCAGGCCAGGTCCACCGGGAAGTTGAGGCCCCTTTTGAAGACCTCGATGTGGGTGCCCCTCGGGAGTGCGCGGGCGACGGGGGCAACGGTGACGATGAGGGCGATCGCTAGCGAACAGGCAGAAGCTCGGCGCATCGTTCCTCCATGGTTCCAATCGGACCCAGCAACATCATCGACCTTGAGGCTCCTTAAGTGAAGGTCCGGCGCATCGGCCTCCGTGGCCGCGACGCGAATATCATCCCCGGTGGAGGTGTGCCCGAGCGGCCGAAGGGAGCGCACTGCTAATGCGTTAAGGGGGGTTGACCTCCTTCCGGGGTTCAAATCCCCGCGCCTCCGCCAAGTAGGCTTTTCAGCGATGCGCCCGTAGCTCAGTGGATCAGAGCGTCCGGCTACGGACCGGAAGGTCGGGGGTTCGAATCCCTCCGGGCGTACCAAGGATCCCTTCGCACCGAGCTTCGGCCGTTAGTCCCCTGCGGATGGCATGCTTAGCTCGTGCCCGTCGTCCGTTACGTGTCCGAGCAGCGGCGAAAGCAGATCTACAGCCACGTGGCCCCCCACCTGAGCCCCGGCGAAGAGATCGTCCACTTCGCGCGCATCCGGCAGCCCGACACGCGGAAGAGGGGCTTCATCTACATGACCGGGGATCGGGTGATCGTCGCCTGGAAGAGCGACGGCGAGCCCGTTTCGATCGGCCTCTCCGCAGTGACTTCGTGGGCCGTGACCCACGACCTCCGGGGTGGTCCGGTCCTGACCATCGAGACACCGGAGCAGGCGGTCACCATTCAACTCCTGACCGCGTCGCGTTCGATGACCGACGGGGCCATCCACTTCCTGCTGCTCTTCTCCGAGCTGATCCCGGACGCGGCCGTCGCGACCCTCGAAGACGGTGAAGAGAGCCATCTCTCGAGGCCCCATCTGCACGTTCGGGCCGAGCCGCGTTCCGTCAGTCAGCTGACGAAGCGGATCCTCGTGACGCTGCTGGGGGTCACCTTGATCGTCGGCGCCATCCTCATCGTGCCCCTGCCGGGGCCGTGGTCGTTCCTCGTCACGATCGCCGGGCTGGCCGTCCTGGCGAGCGAATACGACTGGGCCGAGGATGCTCTGGATTGGGTCAAGCTCAAGTACAAGCGGGCGAAGCAGAAGATCAAGGCTCGCCGAAAAGCTCGGAGCGAAGCTCAGAGCCGATCGTGACGACGGCCTCCGACGAGGACTTCATGCGGCTCGCCCTCGCCGAGGCGGAGCGCGCCGGGGGCCGGGGCGATATCCCGATAGGCGCCGTGATCGTCCGGGATGGGTCCGTGATCGCAGCGGCGGCCAACGAAAGAGAGGCTCGCAACGATCCGACCGCCCACGCGGAGGTACTGGCGCTGCAGGCGGCGGCGAGGGAGGTTGGGAGCTGGCGGCTCGACGGCTGCACGATGTACGTGACGCTGG
>WHSQ01000470.1 GCA_009380005.1 Actinomycetota bacterium
GACTCCGTCGTGCATCCGCCTGCCCGAGGTCCTCGGGTTGCGCAGGATGTAGCTGAGCCCGGTCGACGACCAGCGCTTGCCCCGGGGGGCGGGGATACTCCGCCGGTTCCAGTCCCGGCAGATGGCGGCGATCTTCTCTCCGCGCAGCACGCGGTCCACGGCCTCGCGCACCAGGGCGGCCTGCTCGGGGTTGACCTCCGCCCCGTTGCGGCGGATGCGGTTGCCCGCCTCGTCATAGGCGGGGCCGAGGTAGCCGAACGGAGGGTTGCGGGAGCCGTGCGACAGGCCTTTGGCGGCGTTGGCGTCCAGCTCCTGGCGGGTGCGAGCGATCAGGTGACGGCGCTCCTCGGAGGCCTGCCAGCCGCTGATGAACATCTGCACCTCATGCGGCCCGGCCTCGGTGGACAGCTCCCCGTCCCGGGTGACGATCCAGCGCACGCCTGCTCGGCGGCAGTCGCGAGCGAAGACCATGAAGTCAACCGCCTCGCGGTACAGGCGGGAGGCCTCGAAGACCACGATCGTGTCGATGAGGCCGGCCTGCATCACCTTCGTCAGCTTGTCGAAGCCCTCCAGCTTCCCGCGATCGATGGCCGAGATCGAGTTGTCCGAGGACTCCCCCACCCAGCGCCACCCGCGTTCGGCCACCAGTCGGCGGCAGAACTCGGCGTGGTTCTCCA
>WHSQ01000471.1 GCA_009380005.1 Actinomycetota bacterium
CGCATCCCCCCCGACAACTCGTGAGGGTAGTGATCGGCGAAGCCGTCGAGGTTGACGAGTTTGAGATACTCGCCGGCCTTTTCGAGGCGCTCCCTCTTGTGTACCCGCTGCATCTCCAGTCCATATGCCACGTTCTCCAGCGCCGTCCGCCAAGGAAACAGATTGAAATGCTGGAACACCAGCGACTTCTCTCGGCTCGGTCCTAGAGAGGGTTGTCCGTCGATGAGAATCCGGCCCTCGCTCGGACTGGTCAATCCGGCCACGATTCGCAAAAGCGTGGTCTTGCCGCAGCCGCTGGGCCCGATCAGTGTGAAGAACTTCCCCGCTGCCACCTCGAAGTTGATGCCGGTAAGCGCGGCGTGCTCCATGCGGGGAAACGACTTGGCCACACTATCGACATAGAGGGCTCCCGAGGATGGAGTGGACGGCTGACTTTGACGCCAGCCGTCCACGACTTTTCGGCGCCGGGATGTGATTCGCTCGATCAAAAAGGCCCCCCGCGTCAGCGAGTGCCGTTGCGTTCGAGATAGTCTTCGACGAAGCTGGGATCGCTCCACTGTTCGGCGGGGGGGACTTCCTCTGGGAGGTTACCCACGGCCTGCTCGACCTCGACCGTGGCCTCGAGAAGCTCCGGTTCCATCCCGCCGTTGACGGCAAACAGTCCGATCGACTGGAAG
>WHSQ01000472.1:0-425 GCA_009380005.1 Actinomycetota bacterium
AGAGCTCATCGAGCCGGCGCTCCTGTTCCGGTGTGAGCCGCGCTTGGGTACTACATGGAGGTCGGGGCCGGTATCGGTTTCAGGTCGACTGATGGAATCGCATGATTGGGAGCCTCTGGGCTTCCCATGGCCGTGCGACAGCTTCCCGTTGGTCAGCATTTGGTCAGCAGGAGCGATTCCCCCCGGTTCCCGAAGGTTCACCTCCAGCGGCGGTAACCTGCCTGGAGCGGCAGTTTTCGCAGGTCAGCGCACCCTCAGGAGAGCCAGTGGATTCGTTCACACCGAAGAGGTCACTGGTTCAAGTCCAGTACCGCCCACCAGCTAAAACGTGCGGTGACTTGCCAGAACGTCCGCCGAGCGTCTGTCCGTCGTTACCCTTCGTTGTCCCCGTTTCTCCGATACGACGGGGACCAAACGGGGACCAG
>WHSQ01000472.1:435-676 GCA_009380005.1 Actinomycetota bacterium
CGTTTCCCCAAAATCCACTAGCAACGCGCGTGCTAGCGCGTGGCCTCGGAAGTTGGGGGGCCTTCGTGCCCCCCCTTCTTCTCGAGCGCCATTGGCGCGGCCAAGCGCGAGTCTAAGTATGTCGATTCGATGCCTCTTCCGACGCGCGAACGTGTGGCGAAGGTGATGTGGCCGGAGCAGGGGAGGGCCGTCGAGATTACCGGCAGCGGCCGCAGCCGTTGCGAAAGTGGCGGCGGACCCA
>WHSQ01000473.1 GCA_009380005.1 Actinomycetota bacterium
ATACGTCCGCAGGCGCCGCCGGGAATCCCCCTGACGGATGATCCGTCTCCACTCAGTGGGGACGGAGAAGTTCCCCTCGCAGGGCGTTTCGCGTCCGCCCCGGCCCCCGTAGCGTCGGCGGTCATGGATCACCCCGCAGCCGATCACGGAATCATCGGCGTGCTCGGATCCGCTGACTCAATGGCCGCCGGCGGCCGCTAGTGGTCCGTCGCGGTTTTGAGCCGACGGTCCAGGGCAGCTCTGCCGCGTCGGACTTTGGCGATGATCTCCTCGGCCTGCTTGTGCCAGACGAAGGGTTTCGGGTCGTCGTTCCAGTGTTCGGCCCAGGTCTGGATCGCCTGGGTGAGGTCGGCGACGCTGTTGAAGGTTCCTCGCTTGAGGCGACGGTCGGTGAGTTCTTTGAACCAGCGTTCCACGAGGTTCAACCAGGAACTCGAGGTCGGGGTGAAGTGCAGATGCCAGCGCTTGCGCTTCGGGTCGGCGAGCCACTCGCGCACCGCGGGTCCCTTGTGGGCAGAAAGGTTGTCGAGCACGACGTGGATGTCGAGCCCCTTGGGGACCTGCTTGTCGATCTTCTTGAAGAACGCGAGCACGTCGATGCTGTTGTGCCCTTTGTTGCAGTGGGTGATGACCTCGCCGGTGCCGACGTTGAGCGCAGCGAACAGGTCGGTGGTG
>WHSQ01000474.1 GCA_009380005.1 Actinomycetota bacterium
CGCATCCTTCACCCTCATTCCGATGAACTAAGTATCGAAAGGCGAGTATCTTTGGCGAAGCTGTCAACCAAGGGAGGGACAAGCGGATGAGCGATGTACTGCAGTGTCCCTACTGCGCACTGCGTTTCTCAACGAGATCCGAGCTCGATCAACATGAGGCGCTGGATCATCCTCGGGAGCAGGAAGTTGATCCCACGCGAGTCGAGCCGGATCGCCCTACGGTTCATTCGGAAGAGCACGCGGAGGAGACCGATCGCGGCGCCGAGAAGCGGGGATTTCTGAGCCGCCTGTTCAAGCGATCATAGGTTGGGCACGCGGTCACTCGGCAGTGAACCCCCCCTCTGTCGGAAGCGATATCCCCGTGATGTAGCTTCCGTCCTCCTTTTTGTTCCACATTTGTTCCACGTTTTTGGGCAATGGCTTCGCTAGACAGCATCAAAGGGACGAAGCATCTGGATGTCATTGTCGCTTCATCCTGAGGGTTCCACGCTCCAGAGTTCCACCAACTCATCTGCGCGCGGACTAGCCGACTACGTATCCCCAGCCCACCACGGCCGAGAAGGCGGCGGCTGCGATGCTGAGCGCGCCGTAGGCGAGCGAGCCCGTGATTCGCATGAGGCCCCATGCGGAGATCGCAGCGAGCACAGTGTTCGTCAGTAAGAGCCCGCCCACAAA
>WHSQ01000475.1 GCA_009380005.1 Actinomycetota bacterium
GGGCCGCCCGCGTACCCGGACAGGTCTTTCTGACCGAGCAACACAGCCACGTGATCGGTTCCGGTCCGGGCGTCATGGCTTCGGCACTGACCCCCGACTTTCACCACTTCAATAATCGCGGCGGAAGGGTGTTGCCGTACCTGCATCCGGATGGTTCACCCAACATCGTGCCTGGACTCCTCGATGCGCTGGCCACCATTGTCGGTCAGGAGGTAAGTAGCGAAGCACTGCTCGCATACGTCGCTGGTGTCGTTGCTCATCCCGGTTACACCACAACCTTCGCAGACGAACTCACGACCCCTGGTATCCGCGTTCCCTTCACCGATCGTCCCACGCTGTGGGACGAGGCCGTCACGCTCGGCGAACAGGTGATCTGGCTGCACTCCTATGGCGAGGTGTTCACCGGTTCGGAGCGGCCACATCGCCGCGTGCGCTTCCCGTCTGGCGATCCTCGGCAACCGCTGTCACTCACGCCGATCACGTCGATGCCGGACACGATCTCCTACGACGAAAACCGGCAGGTCGTCATCATGGGCGACGGCGAGTTCGGCCCGGTGCCACCCGGCGCGTGGCTGTACTCCGTAGGCGGCCGCAACGTCATCAAGTCGTGGTTCAACTACCGGAAGGACGACCCGGGTGGGCGGCGAACGTCACCGCTGAACGCTATCTACCCC
>WHSQ01000476.1 GCA_009380005.1 Actinomycetota bacterium
ACTACTACGCGGCCCAGAAGATGGCGCGCGCGATCGGAACGAACGCCATCGACAACGCCGCACGCGTGTGCCACGCGCCCAGTACCGCGGGACTGAAAGAAGCGGTCGGCGTCGCGGCGACCACTTGCTCCTACGAGGACTGGATCGGAAGCGATCTCGTGGTGTTCATTGGCTCGAACGTGGCCAACAGCCAGCCGGTCAGTATGAAGGTGGGGACCAAGGTCGCGGTCGTAAATGAGCCCGCCGAGAACGTCTCTCCTGATCACCGATTGCGGAGCCCCTGCGGCCCGATGGCCAACCGATCCGGGATGTCGATGATCACCCAGTCTTTTGCTGCCATAGGACGACGCTAGCAGCTGAGTGAGACAGAATTCGGCTCCATGCTCGGAGCGCGACGCGAGCCGGGCGCCCCGAACGAGATCACTGCGTCTACAGCCTGGAGGTGCGCGTGGACGAACACGAGCGCGCGGACCGCCGGCCCGACCTAGTGTCGGGATCTCCGGCCGCCATCGCAGAGAGGCTCTCCGGGTTCGTAGAGCTCGGGTTCACGGCCCTGAAGTCCCAATACACCAGGTGCCGGAGAGGCCTCAGACGGGCTCGAGCAAGGCACGCTCCTCGATCTCCTTCTGGCCAGATCGCGTGCCACGTACGCGCCACCTCCACCTTCAGCCTC
>WHSQ01000477.1 GCA_009380005.1 Actinomycetota bacterium
AGATCGGCGCCCGCGACATGGCGTTTCCCCGCCTCAACGCGCTGAGCTATTGGATCTACCTGTGGTCGGCGATCTTCCTGTATGCCAGCTTCGTCGTCGGTGACGTGCCGGACGCCGGCTGGTTCGCCTACGTGCCGCTGGCCACCGGCTACACGCCCGGGCTGGGGCTCAGCTTCTGGAGCCTCGCCGTGGTGTTCACCGGCATCTCCACGACCGCGGGTGCGGTCAATTTCATCGTGACGATCTTTAAGCTGCGCGCGCCGGGGATGTCGGTCAGCCCGAGGTCTACATCCTGTTCGTCCCGGCGACCGGGATGCTGTCGATGATCATCCCGACCTTCGCCCGGAGGCGCATCCTCGGCTACGTGTGGGTCGTCGCCTCGCTGGTGGCGATCGGCTTCATCAGCTTCGGCGTGTGGGTGCACCACATGTTCGCGGTCGGGGCGCCGGACCTCACGAACAGCTTCTTCTCGGTGGCCGGGCTGATCATCACCTTCCCGAGCGCTGTCCAGATCTTTGCCTGGACCGGCACGTTGTGGACCGGGCGGCCGGTCTGGCGTACCCCGCTGTTGTTCGCCATCGGCTCGGTGGTGATCTTCGTGCTCGGGGGCATCACCGGGGTGATGGTCAGCACCGTCCCGTTCGACTGGCAGGCCACCGACAGCTACTTCGTT
>WHSQ01000478.1 GCA_009380005.1 Actinomycetota bacterium
TGGGGCTGGAAGCTGCCGAAACGGACCTTCTCACCGGGCTGGCAGACCTGCCACCCGAGCAGGAGCCGCAATTCGTTGCAGGAGGCGACGCCGACGTCGCCAGATGAAGCGGTGCCTCGCCGGGACCGAGACGGCTAGGAACGGTGACGCTGAGGGCGCGCCGCCTCGCAGACGTTCCAGTGAGGTCGGACATCTTTGACCGTCGCTCCCTCGAGCACCTCTCTCACGGCGTCGTAGCTCTGCTCAACCATCGACAGATTCCAGTGGCACGGCCTCCTCCTCGGCTCGGGGATGTCGCGTCGTGACCGTGGGGATCGCGAGGGGACCGCGGGTCGAGACAATTCACGGCAATTCACGGCAATGTTGAGAGACTCGAAATCAAGCGGCTGAACATCTCCGATTTGATCGCCTACCTCGGTCGTTCGGGCCGAGTCGGCGCCGATGAGAGCCGCCCCGGGGCCTCCCGTATCAGACCCTCGTTGGACGCGCGTTGGACGCGCGAGGACGAGAAACGACGACAAACGACGGCAGGGCCGCGACCCCGAAACCGTCCATCTAGCAGGAGAGATGCAAGGTTGTGAGCAACGTCGCGAAACGACGAACAACCCCTTCGAACGAACTCATAACCCGGAGGTCGCGGGTTCAAATCCCGCCCCTGCAACCAAGAAAGCGC
>WHSQ01000479.1 GCA_009380005.1 Actinomycetota bacterium
GTTTCACGGGCAGATTCATCGGTACGGAACCGACCTGGAACCCGGGCCTTCTAGATTCCCCCGCGGCCGAGGCGATCGTGAACCTGTATCTCGCCACCTACCCGTGGCCACCGTTCGGCTCGGATACCCCAGGTCACGATGCCATGAGCGAGGCGCTCGGTGACGTGACCCCGAACGACGGTTACACCGCGGGATGGGTCTGGTCGTATCCACTCAAGGCCGCGCTCGAGGCAGCCTTTGAGAGCGGCGATCTCACGCGGGAGGGCATGGTCAAGGCGGCGTCCGAGCTGGAGACCGTGGATTACGAAGGGATGCTTCCCGAGGAAGCCGGCAGGTTCTCGGGAGATTCCAACGACACGGTGTTCCGCGAGCACCTGATCGTGAAGCCGGATCCCGAGGCGCCGGCAGGAGTATCGGTGTTGGAGGAATCCTTCGTCGGACCGACTGCGGAGGCATACGACTTCGCCGAGGCCTGCCAGGCCGTCGAGGAGGAATGATGCCGGGCTCCTGCTGACGGCCCGGGGAGGGGCCGTTCTCGCTGCGGTTTGATGTGCACGTGAACGTCGGCACCCGCGGGTGACGGCGTCCGTCCCACTCGCGGCCCGCCTCGTTGTCCGTCCGTGACTAGGGGAAGCGCACCCACTCGACGTGCATCCCATCCGGCACCAACCA
>WHSQ01000047.1 GCA_009380005.1 Actinomycetota bacterium
CGCACGGGCTAATGGATCAGTGCTCGCAGTGGCACGTCGTCCCACAAGTCGTCAACTCCTCCTCACGACCTACGGCCAGCTAGACCGTGCCCCCGTCGGGTCGGTGAGGAGGAGTGACGACTGGTGGGATGACGTGCCGGTGCGAGCACTGATCCATTAGCCCGTGCGCGTGCCTCCTTGACGGCTCGTGTCCGTGTCCGTGACGGCTTCCCCGATTGGAAAGGCAGTGATCTTCGTTGGTATCGACTGGGCAGAGGAGCACCACGACGTCTGTGTGATGGACACTGACGGGCGCACGCTGGGCCGCGCCCGAGTCCCCGAAGGCATCGACGGCATGGCGCGGTTACACGCGCTGGTCGCCGACCACGCCGACGACCCGGGCGAGGTCGCCGTGGGCATCGAGACCGACCGAGGCCTGCTGGTCACGTCGCTGGTCGCGGCTGGCTACCAGGTGTACGCCGTCAACCCGCGCGCGGTGGACCGCTACCGCGACCGTCACGCGATGTCGGGCGCGAAGTCCGACGGTGGCGACGCCAAGGTGCTGGCCGACCTGGTGCGTACCGACCGCCACAACCACCGCCAGGTCGCCGGCGACTCGGATCTGGCCCCTGCGCTGCGACTGCGGCACCCAGCTGCACGACGCGATGCGCAAGATCGCCGAGGTGGGCGAGGGCGTGGTCGTCTACATCCGCGGCCACGAGGGCCGCGGGATCGGCATCATGCACAAGCTGCACGCCTACAAGCTCCAGGACGGCGGCAGCGACACGGTCGAGGCGAACCTCGAGCTGGGCTTCCCCGCCGACGCGCGCGACTACGGCACCGGCGCGCAGATCCTCGTCGACCTCGGGCTGTCCACGCTGCGCCTGCTGTCGAACAACCCCGCCAAGCGCGCGGGCCTGGAAGGCTACGGCCTGCGCATCGTCGAGCGGGTGCCGATCGAGACAACGCCGACGGACGAGAACCTGCGCTACCTGGAGGCCAAGCGCGACAAGCTCGGCCACGCGATCACGAACCTGCCCGACGAGACGACGACGACCACTACCGAAGGGGTGCGCTGACATGCACGTGCACGAAGGTGCGTTGGACGGTTCCGGGCTGAAGGTGGCGCTCGTGGCCGCCCGCTTCAACGAGAGCGTCGTCGACCGGCTCGTCGCCGGCGCCGCCGACTGCCTGCGCCGCCACGACGTCGCCTCCGACGACATCGAGCTCGTCCGCGTGCCGGGCGCCTGGGAGGTGCCGCTGGTCGTCAAGCGGCTGGCGCTGGCCGGGCGCTACGCGATCGTCGCGCTCGGCGCGGTCGTGCGCGGCGAGACCGCGCACTTCGACTACGTCGCGGGCCAGGCCGCCCTCGTCGGCACGATCGTGGTCGAGACGGCCACCGTGGTCACCAACGCCGTGTTGACGACCGAGACCTACGACCAGGCGGTCGACCGGGCGGGTGGGAAGCACGGCAACGAGGGCTTCGAGGCGGCGCTCGCGGCCATCGAGACCGCCAACCTGCTGCGCGACCTCAAGTAGCCCCAGCCGCCGTTTCCCGTCGAGGCCGGAGGACTGGTCAGGCCAGCGGTGGTCCGGCGCGCGCAGCCGGCGTGGTTCGACGGCTACGACTCGTACGTGTCCACGTAGTGGTCGACCGCGCTTGGCGCGAACATCTCGTCGAGCTCGACCTTGCGGGCGCTAAGCCCCTGCTCGTGGGAGTAGCGCAGCGCGGCCTGCAACGTGGCCTGGTTCCGGGCTATGCCGTATGGCCAGAAATCCGTGCCGAAGTGTTCGATCGTCGACTCGAGCTCGGACTGGAAGAAGGGGACGGTGTAGGCCTCGGCTGGATGGGTCTTGAGTTCCTCGAGGTGTCTCCGCTTGGCCCGTTCGAAGGAGGACTGCAGGCTGCCGGCGATCCAGGGCTGGTCCTGGTGGAGGCTGCGGCGCATGACGACGACGTGCATGATCGGGAAGACGCCGGTGCGTTGGTAGTAGGCCAGCTCGGTTGCGCGAGCGTCGGGGAACAGGCGCCGGACGTCGGGATGTCCTGCCAGGAAGCTGTTGGGCGCGAGGGGCGTGATGAGGGCATCGATCTCGCCGTCCTGGAGCATGTCGTCGAGGCAGCGGTCGGCCGGGATGGCCTCGAGGGAGATCGACTCCGGGAGGTCGAGGTGCACACGCTCCTCCCCGCCTGGACGGTGCAGCCCGCCCTGGAGCCAGTTCACGTCATCGGCGCGGACAGCGTACTCGTCGGACAGCATGCCACGCGCGTACAGGCACGCGGTCATGTGGTATTCGGGCACCCCGATCCGTCGGCCGCGCAGATCCTCGGGACGGTCGATCCCGGCGCGGGCGTTGACGAAGATCGCCGAATGGCGGAAGGCTCTGAGCGTGAACACCGGGAGCGCGATGAAACGCGCGTCACCCCGCGACAGGCCCGCGACGTAGGCGGACATCGACAGCTCGGACACGTCGAACTCGGCGTGGCGGAGCATCCTCCAGAACATCTCCTGCGGCGTCAGCCTGAGGTAGCGCAACGTGATACCGGCCGGGGGACCGCTGCCGTCCACGACGCCGCGGATGCGGGGGTAGTCCGCGGCCGCGAAGGACAAGCTCAGGGGTGTCACGTCGGCCTCCCGTCCACCTTCTGGCCCTCGCGGTCAGCATCCGGTGCCCCCAGTGACTCGTGCAGGACCCCTTGCTCGACGAACGCGGCCGTGATCTCGTCCACGTAGCCGCTGAACTTCGCCGAGCGTCGCACATGGAGGTTTCGCGGTGTCGGGAGGTCGATGCCGATCGTCCTGTCGATGCGGCCTGGCCGCGGCGTCATGATGATCACCCGGTTGCTGAGGAACACGGCCTCCTCGACGGAGTGGGTCACGAAGAGCACGGTCTTGGAACGCTCGTACCACAGATTGTGCAGGTCCAGCATGAGTTGTGCCCGCGTGAGGTAGTCCAGGGCACCGAAGGGTTCGTCCATCAGCAAGAGGGGAGGGTCGTGTACGAGCGCCCGGCACAGCGACACGCGTTGACGCATGCCGCCGCTCATCTGGCGTGGGTAGGCCCGTTCAAAGCCGTCAAGACCCACCTGGCTCAGCAGCGTCCGTGCCGCCGGCTCGTACCGGCTCCGGTCCATGTGCCGCGCCTCGATCTGAAGCATGACGTTGCCCAGGGCGTCTCGCCAGTCGAGCAGCGTGGCGTCCTGGAAGGCGATCCCAAGTTCGGTCTGTGGACTGTTCACCGTGCCGCCCCCGATGAGGATGGAGCCGGTGGTGGTGGGCACGAGTCCGGCGGTCATGAGCAGGAGTGTGGACTTCCCACATCCCGAGGGCCCGACGAGGGACACGAAAGAGCCTGGCTCGACGGAGAACGACACCTCGTCGAGCGCATGGACGGGCCCGTAGGACTTCGTGACCGCCCGATACTCGATCCCGACACTGTCCCTGGAGACCTGCTCCCTCGGGGGTTTGAGCGTGGAAGGCACGTACGACTCTTCTCATCCGGCGGGCTGCGGACTTGTCCCGCTACATCGTCGAGACGGCACGCGACTCCGGGTCGGGGACGTGCCAGGGGATCAGGAGTCGCTCGGCCAGCATGACCGCCAGGTAGAGCAGCATCCCGACTCCTCCGAGGACGACGAGGGCGGCGAACACGAGCTCGGTGTTGAATTGGCTGATGGAGATGATCAGCAGGTAGCCCAGGCCGCGGTCCGCTGCGACGAACTCACCGACGATCGCGCCCACGACGGCCAACGTGATGCCGACCTTGAAACCGCTGAACATGGTGGGCAGTGCGTGGGGAAGTTGGATGGCCCAGAACAGCCGGAGCCGGTTCATGCCCATGGTCCGTCCGAGGTTGAGCATGTCGCCCGGCACGAGCTTGAGACCCGTGAGCGTCGTGACCACGACCGGGAAGAAGGCGATGGACATCGCGATGAAGATCTTCGACTGAATCCCGAACCCGAACCAGATGACGAAGAGCGGCGCCAGCGCGCTCTTGGGTATCCCCTGCGAGGCCACGATGGGTGGGTAGACGAGCCGCTCGACCGTCCGCCAACTCGCCATGATCGCGCCCAGGGGAACTCCCACGGCGATGGCTGCGAGATAGCCGAAGGTCACCTCGGCGAGCGTCGCGCGCGAATGTCGCAGCAGGGTTGCCGCGTTCTCGATCATCGACTGCCCGACCGCCTCGGGCGTGGGAAGCAGGAACGCGGGGATCGTGAAGACCGTGACCACGACCCGCCACGTGACAAGAAGCCCCAGGAGAGACAGCAAGGGGAAGCCTATGCTCCCCCCGAGCCGCCGGGCACGGCCTGCGCCGGGCACGGCCTGCGCCGGGTTGCTCGCGGCAGCGCCAGCGGCCCGTTCGGCGCCTGCTGCACTGGTGGCTACGGGTACGTCGGGGGCTGACGGCAAGTTCGATCGCTTTCGTCCGTGCTGCCCGTAGGGCGTGGCAGGCGCCGCTCCAGCCGAGGCGCGACGGCTTCTCATATCCCGGGTCAGGGGATGATGGGCTCCTCGGGGAGAAACTCGTTGGAGAAGTAGGCAGTTGGCGGGATCTCGCTGTCGCTGACGTCCATGAGTTCCATGAGCGCGGACCACTGCTCCTCCGTGGAGTATCCGAGGCCGTGCTCGTCGGTGAGCGGGCCCTCCATGAGTGCCAGGAACTGCTCCAGCTTCTGTTGCTCGATCCCCGCCTCAGCGAACGCGTCCGGGTAGTACTCCGCCGCTGCGGCGATCGCTGCTGCGGCGTCGTCCTTCGAGTCGGCGTAGGCGCGCAGGATGCCCTCGACCACACCCCGCACGACCTCGGGCTGCTCCTCGGTGAGGGCGGTGCGGGTCACGACGTTCGGCCCGACGATGTCGACGCCGTAGTCGGCGTAGAGGAAGCCGTGCGCCTGCGCGTCCTCGACCAGGACTCGGACGAACGTGTCGGTCGCGAATCCCGTGATCGCGTCGACCTGGCCGGCGAGGAGGGCTGGCTCCTTGGCTTGCGACGCGAGGTTGGTCGTCTCGACTGCGTCGCCGTCGACGCCGGTGGCTTCGAGGAACGGCGCGAACCCTAGGTCCGAACCGCCACCCTCGGTCGTACCGACGAGACGACCTTCGAGATCGGCCGGTTCTTCGATTCCGCTGTCGCCCAGCGTGATCACCATGCCCGGGTCCCGCTGCGCCAGAAGCGCTACGGACAGCAGCTCGAGTTCCGGGGCGCGGGGCATCCAGCCCAGCGGGGGGACGAGCAGGCCGAAGTCCTTGCGCCCGATCGCCACCAGCTCGATGCCGACGCCCGGGCCGCCTTCCTCCACCGTGACGTCGAGTCCGGCGTCTGCGAAGTAGCCTCGTTCGAGTGCGAGGAACACCGGCGCGAACTGGCCGTTGGCGCGCCACCCGAGGATGATCTCGACCTCGATCGGCTCCTCGACGGGCTCGGGCTCGGCCGTGCTCTCGTCGGCTGCGTCGTCGGTGCCCGCGCCGCCCGCGGCCTCGGGGGCGGCGGTCCCCGAGCCGCACGCGGTCAGCACGGCGAGCGCGATTATCGCCAGGAGCGCCGCTCGCGCGCTCATCGGTGCGCGGTGGGCCTCGCGCTGCTCAACACGCAAGTTTGGGGCGACCAGAGGCAGTGCTCGCATCGTTGGCCTCTTTCGGCTGACCGATTAGCGGTATACAAAACCTGAGGGTGTGCCGTGCGCTTCATGATTGCATGTATACAATACATGCAATCATGAAGCCAGGGCGCCGGCAGCGTCAAGTGACCTGCGACCGCGGCAGTGGGCATGCGGGCGACTCGTCGCTGCACCGTCCCGGGCCGGAGCCGAGCGTCGTGGCGCTGGGTCATGGGAGCGACTAGAACTAGAGGACCCCCTGGTCGCGCAGGCGCGTCAACTCGCCGGCGTCGAGGCCGAGCGCTCCGTAGATCTCGTCGTTGTGCCCGCCCAGCGCCGGCCCGGGCCAGCGGACGCTGCCTGGGGTCTCGGACAGGCGCGGCGCCACGCCCTGCATCGCGATCGTCCCGAATTCCGGATGGGCCAGATGGACGATGGCCTGGCGCGACAAAACGTGGGGATCGGCCAGCAGGTCGCGCGCGGTGTAGATGCGCCCGGCCGGGACCCCGGCCCGGGCCAGGTCCTCGAGCAGGTCCGCGGACTTGCGTCCCGCGGTCCAGGCACCGATGAGGCGGTCGAGCTCCGCCTGGTTCTCTCCCCGTGCCGCGTGCGTCGCGAAACGAGGATCGGTTGCCAGGTGCGGCTGTCCCATGACCTCCGCCAGTCGGCGGAACACCGAGTCCTGGTTGGCCCCCATGACCACGTCGTCCCCGTCGCCTGTGGTGTAGACGTTGCTCGGCGCGATCCCCGGCAGGATGGCACCCGAACGCTGGCGGACGTGACCAGCGACCTGGTACTCGGGCACGAGCGACTCCATCAGCGCCAGGACGGCTTCGTAGATCGCGCTGTCGACGACCTGGCCGCGGCCGGTACTGCGGCGGGCGTGCACCGCGACGAGCGCGCCCAGGGCGGCGAGCGTGCCGGCGAGCGAGTCTCCGATCGACACACCCGTCCGCGAAGGCGGGCGATCCGGCTCGCCCGTGACGTGGCGGAGGCCGCCCATGGCCTCGCCGACGGAGCCGAAGCCAGCGCGCGGCGCGTAGGGGCCGCTCTGCCCGTAGCCGGTGACGCGCACGAGGATGACCCCGGGATTGATCCGCGCCAGTTCTTCGTAGCCGAGGTTCCAGCGCTCGAGCCTGCCCGGACGGAAGTTCTCGACAACCACGTCCGCGGTCGCGACTAGCCGCCGCGTGAGGGCCTGGCCTTCACCGGTGCCGAGGTCGCAGGTGATCGACTTCTTGTTGCGAGCGATCACGGGCCACCACAGCGAAAGCCCCTGGGCCTGCCGTCCCCACTGACGCATCGGATCGCCCGTCCCGGGTCGTTCCACCTTGACGACCTCGGCGCCGAAGTCCCCCAAGAGTTGGCCGCAGAAGGGCCCCGCGAGCAACTGGCCGAGCTCGAGGACGCGTAGGTCCGCCAGCGGACCGCCCGTGGCCGTGCTGGAGGGATCGGTTGCTGAAGACCCGGGGTCCATCATATCGTATACAAACTAGCCTCACGCTCCACCCCGTGTCAACCCACGGAGCGTGGCCTCCGTTCTTCTGGAGTGGCCCGCTGAAAGGTTTGTATACATGACGCAAGCTGTGGAGATTGTGGAGGTAGGCCCCCGGGACGGTCTCCAGAACGAGCGCAGCGTCCTTGCCGTCGATGACCGCGTTGCCTTGGTGGAGCGGACCGTCGGCGCGGGCGTGCGCCGGGTCGAGGTGACGAGCTTCGTGAGCGCCGCGCGGGTACCACAGATGGCCGGCGCCGAGGAGGTCTGCGCCGCCCTGCCACGTCGGGACGACGTTTCGTTCAGCGGACTCGTGCTGAACCACCGCGGCCTCCAGCGGGCGCTGGCCTGCGCCATCGACGAGGTGAACCTCGTCGTCGTCGCCACCGATGAGTTCAGCCTGGCCAACCAGGGATGCACCACGGCGGAGATGCTCGCGCTCGTCGCCGACCTGGCGCCAGCCGCCCGGTCGGAGGGCCTGCGCGTCACGGTCACGATCGCGGGCGCGTTCGGCTGCCCGTTCGCGGGAGAGGTGCCCGTCGCATGCGTAGCCCACATCGCCGAGGTCGTTGCAGCGGCGGGCCTCGACGAACTGTCCCTAGCGGACACGATCGGCGTGGCCGTCCCCACCGACGTCATCGAACGCGTGCGTGAGGTCAGGGCCGCGGTGGGTGATCTCCCCCTGCGGCTGCACCTGCACAACACACGCAACACCGGATACGCGAATGCGGTCGCTGCCGTCGGGGCGGGCGTGCCGACGCTCGACGCGAGCGTCGGTGGATTCGGGGGGTGCCCGTTCGCCCCGGCAGCTACGGGCAACATCGCCACGGAAGATCTCGCCTGGATGCTGCAGCGCATGGGGCTGTCCACCGGCGTCGACGCCTCGGCGCTGGCAGCCACGGGCGCGTGGCTCGGGGACCTGCTTGGTGAACTGCCACCGGCCCTGCTTGGCCGTGCGGGCCTGTTCCCGGGATGACGACCTACGTTGACACCAGGGCACCTGCTGTATACAATTGCGCCATGCCCGGCGGGGGCAACCGTCTGGCGCACGGGCGGCCCGGGTCGGCGCGGCCTGCCCCGCAAGAGGAGTCCAGCATGATTGTGAGCGACCTCGGCAGCCACTGGCAGATCGTCCTCCAGCCGGACCACGCGGCGCTGTGTCGGCAATTCGCGGAGCGCTGGGGAGGCGGAGAGTTCCAGCCGCCCGTGTCGCTCGAGCCCCTCGCCATCGCCTCGGCACGCCACGACGACGGCTGGGCGGTCTGGGAGCGCGCGCCCGGCCACGACTCCGCGTCCGGTCGACCGCTCAACTTCCTCGACATCGCCGTACCCGTCCACCTCGCATTCTGGCGCGCTGCCACCGCCGCGGTGTCGAGCCAGGACCCTTACGCCGGGGTGCTCGTGTCCCTGCACGGTGCGGGCATCTACCGAGGGCGCTTCGGGATGCAGCCCGACTTGAAGATGACGTTCGCCGACGACGTCCGCGCGCAGGTCGACACGTTCGTCCAGGAGCAGGAGCGTGCGTACCCGTCGTTCCTCGAGCGTTACCAGGTCGACGAACCGGAGTTGTGGGGCAACTACCGCTTCCTGCAGGTTTACGACCTGCTGTCGCTGTACTTCTCCGGCCAGGACATGGCCGGCGGCCTCACGGCCGGCGAGCCCGGCATCCTCAAGCCGGTGCCGACGGGCTACGACGACGCGGTCGCCGACATCACCGTCGAGCCCCTCGGCGAGGACACCTGCCGGCTCTCGCCCTACCCGTTCCGAGGCAGCGAGAACACGTTCGCCCTCTCCCGGCGGCGGGTGGAGAAGCGCTCCTGGGCGGACGACGAAGCCTTCCGAGCCGCTCTTCGTACGGCCGGCGAGGACATCCTTCGCATCCGGTTGGTGGCTTGACATGCTGCGCCACATCTCGATCCTGTCGCTGCGCGAGGACGTCGCCCCGGAGACGGCCCAGCGAGCGGTGGCCGAGTGTCACCGCCTCCGGGACGAGGTGGAGGGCCTGGTCGATTGCACGGCAGGCCTGGCGCTGAGCCTCGGCGACGGGAGTCTGGCTCGGGAACTGGCGATCCCGGCCGGGATGGGCGACCTGGCGATCGTCCTCGACTTCGAGGACGCAGACGCCTGGGCCGTGTATGCATCCAGTCCGGCGCGCCGCCTGCTTGTCGAGGAGGTACTGCATCCGATCGTCGCGGAGCGGCGCGCGATCCAGTACGAGATCTGACCGCCCATGGAGGGCCAGAGTCTCGAGGAGGACTACACCAGGGCCGGGTTCGGAGCCCCCCTCGACTTCGGTCGGCGGCCTGCCCTCCTCGTCGTGGACTTCGTCCGGGCGTATCTCGACCGGGACTCGCCGCTGTACGCCGGCGTCGAGGGCGCCCTTGCCTCGGCTGCGAGGGTCCTTGAGGCGGCCAGGAACGCCGGCGTCCCACGCCTGTTCAGCAGGGTGCGATACCGAGCCGACGCACGCGACGGCGGGTTGTTCGTGCGCAAGGTGCCCGCACTACAGGTTTTCGCCTCCGGATCGCCCTTGGGCGAAATCGCCGAAGAACTGACCCCTCGTGACGACGAGTTCGTGATCGACAAGCAGTACGCCAGCGCCTTCTTCGGCACTCCCCTGGCTTCCACCCTGACGACGTTGCAGGTCGACACCACCGTGATCATCGGCCTGTCGACGAGTGGGTGCGTGCGCGCGTCCGCGGTCGACGCGCTGCAACACGGTTTCGTGCCGGTCGTCGTCGCCGATGCCGTTGGCGACCGGGATCCTCGGCCCCACCACAGCAACCTGTTCGACCTGCAGGCGAAGTACGCGGAGGTCGTGGGCGAGGCGCTTGTGTGCGACTGGCTGCTCTCCCTCGGGCCCGGGGGCCGTCGACGGTGCCGGGATTGCCTGAGGCAATGACCGGCCAGCCACGTTCACCGACTGCCGGTGCCGTCACCCGCCGTGGCGGCCTGCGCGGGGGACTCCGCCATAGCTTCGAGCGAGCCGCGCTCCAAAGCCTTGAGTTCGTTGCGGGCTGCTAGCACGTGGGCGTGCATGACGGCGCTCGCCCACTGGCCGTCACGCGAGCGCAGGGCGGCCGCGAGCTCGACGTGATGGTTCATGCTCCGGGCCAGCCCGGGGGGCGAGTACTGATGGAACGTCCTGTGGACGAGGGGAACCTGGACGACCATCGTCATCAGCTGCTCGAGTCGGGCGCTCCTCGAGGCGGTGATCATCAGCTGGTGGAAACGGCCGTTCAGCGCAGCCACCGCATCGATCGTGTCGTGGTCCGGATTCTCGGCGAGCTGCTTCATCTCAGCCGCCAAGGCGTCCAGTTCCTCCAACGCCTCGTCGTCGATCCGCTCGGCCGCGAGCATCGCCGCGTAGGACTCGAGCAGCCCGCGCAACCCGTACAGGTCGTCGATGTCGTCCTGCGTCCACGAGGCGACGCGCGCGCCTCGGTTCGAGCGGAACTCGACGAATCCCTCCGCCTGGAGGCGCCGCAAGGCCTCCCGCACGGGGGTGCGGCTGACGCCGCTGAGGGCGGCTAGCTCGTCCTCGGGCAGCCTGCTGCCGGGGGCAAGCCGTCCGGAGACGATGTTCTCCCGGACAACGTCATACGCTCGATCCGTCGCGCTCATACAACATCCCCCGGCTCTTCGGGACGGTACCCGGCGCCTGCGCCCCACCGACTACCGGCCCGGCATCGTACGGGTCCGCCCGCTTGTATACAAGTTGCCGGGCAGGAGGGGCGGGTGGCACCACGTCGCGGAAGCGAATCCTTTACCTTGTGCAAAATGGAGCCTACAATTGCATACACATTATCGCCAGAAGTAGGCTGCACCGCCGAGTTGGACGCGTTAGTTCTGGGCACAGGGCGGGTCGGCCGGACCTGACGCGCCCTCGCGGCGGAAAGGTATGACATGATCCTGCGCTCGGGCAGCCGACGTGGCTATCGCACGTCCTTGCTGGCGTCCTTGTCGGTACTGACACTGTTCCTCGCCGCCTGCGGGGGAGGGGACGACACAGCGGGCTCACCGGATGCCGCGCCCGAGGACTCACCCGCCGAGGGCGACACCGAAACGGAGGCCGCGGGGGAGACGAGTCCCGACGACGGCGACCTCGAGGTCGTCGACCTCACGGTCGGTGTGCTGCCGATCGCTGCGCATGCACCTGCGTACGCTGCCGTCGAGCAGGGGTACTTCGAGGAGGAAGGCTTCGAGAACGTGGAACTGCAGTTCGGTGAGGGCGGTGCCGCGATGCTGCCCCTTGCCGTCCAGGGAAACCTCGATGTGGCGCAGGTCCCCATCTCCACCGCGGTGCAGGCCCGCACCGAAGGACTTGACTTCGTATTGCTCCCGGCAGGCACCTACCAGACGAAGCTCGAGGAGCCCGATCACACGGCCACGGTCGTCCGCAAGGACTCGGGCATCACCACGGTCGCCGATCTTGCTCGCAAGACGATCGCCGTGAACGTGATCAACAGCGTGAACTGGTTGTACAACCGCGCGATGCTTGAGGAACACGGAGTCGATCCTGATTCGGTGACGTACCAGGAAGTCCCGTTCCCGAACATGGCGGACGCGCTCGTCAACGGTTCGGTGGACGCGATCGCCACAGTGCAGCCGTTCGTGCACTTCGCGCTGCAGAACGAGGATCTCGAGGTGCTGGCCTACGACTTTCTGGAGGTCTACCCGGGGATGCTGATTTCGGGCTTCGGCGTGGCCGAGTCGTGGGTCGAAGACAACCCCAACGCCACGGCAGCCTTCAACCGGGCGATCCGGCGGGCTGTCGAGGAGTTCGAGAGCGACCCCGAAACCGGGATCGCGCTGACCGCTGAGTACACAGACTCCGACGAAGCCATCATCCGTGCGGTCGGTCTGCCGTCCTGGGTCACCGAGATCGACCCAGCCTTCGTCGAGCAGCAGATCGGACTCATGGGTGAGCACGGCATGATCGAGCAGGGGCCGGCGGTGGAGGAGTTGTACTGGAGCACTGATGAAATTGAGGCGCCCCCTACGCGCGCTGACGGGTGATCGGGTGAACCTCGGAGCCGTGCGGCCCATGGGAACTGCGGTCCACGCGGTCGGCGATCCGATACTCGAGGTCGAGTCGGCGGCCAAGTGGTACGCGGTCAAGAGCGCTGGCACGCGGACCATGGCTCTCGGCGACGTCGACCTCGAGATCGCCAAGGGCTCGTTCACGTCCCTGCTCGGGGCCTCCGGTTGCGGGAAGTCGACGTTGCTGTTGCTGCTAGCGGGTCTCTTGCGGCCCTCGCTCGGCTCGGTCAGGTACGCCGGCCGCACGCTCGACGGGCCGCCGGCCGAAGTCATCTACATCTTCCAGCAATACACGAAGTCCCTCCTGCCGTGGCGCACCGTCTTGAAGAACGTGGCGCTCGGCCTGGAGGCCCGCAGCAGGCGGCAGGAGCCGTCGGACCGAATGTCTCGCGCGGAAGTGCGGGACCGCTGCATGGAGCAGCTGTACCACGTCGGGCTCCCCGACGTGGCCGAACAGTACCCGTGGCAGCTCTCCGGCGGCATGCAACAACGGGTGGCGCTGGCGCGCGCGCTGGTCTGCCGGCCCCGCGTCCTGCTGATGGACGAACCCTTCAGCGCCGTCGACGCGGTGACTCGGGGACAACTCCAGGACCTCGCGCTCGCGGTGTGGCAGGAGCTCGGGATCACGATCGTCTTCGTCACCCATGACATCGACGAGGCGGTGTACCTCTCGGACCGCGTCGTGGCGCTGCGCCCAGTCGACGGCCACGTTTCCCGCGTCTCGACGATCGACATCGATCTTCCCCGTCCGAGGGACCAGATCGCCACCAGGGAGATGAGCGAGTTTCTGGCCTACCGGCGGATGCTGTACCCGATGGTTGCCGACGTGGGTTGATGGGTGCCTGGTGCGCGCTGGCGCGGGGCGCGCTACCGGCCGGTCGTCTCGGCTGCGCACCGGCATCGTGGAGGGAAAGGAAGCGCTGTGATCGCAGACAACGCCGGAACGGTCGACCGCCAGGCGGTGTGCGCGGAGGTCGTGGCCCCCGACCGCGCTGCACTGCTCGTCATCGATGTCCAAAACGACTTCGTCCAGCCTCACCAGAAGGACGTGCTCGACCGGTTGGCCGAGCTCATCCGCTCCGCACGCAACGCAGGCGTGCGCGTGATCTACATCCAGAACGGGGTGCTGCCCGACGGTTCCAGCGATTCACCGGCCGATACCCTGCGTCGGCGGACGCTCGGCCTGCCGTTGGACGCCACGATCGTGGGAACCGAGGGGCACCGCTTCGCGCCCGAGGTCGCACCCGAGGACGCGGACGTGGTCATCCCGAAGCATCGCATGGATTCGTTCACCGGAACGAGCCTCGAGCTCGTCCTGCGCGCGGGCGGCATCGACACCATCGTGTGCACCGGCGTAGCCACCCACGGGTGCTTGGTCGGGACGTCCTACGGGGCACAGGCACGCGACTTCAACGTGGTCGTCGTCCGCGACTGCGTCGCCTCGTGGGATCCAGACCTGCACGACGCCGCGCTGCGCGTGCTCGCGTCGACGATGGTGGCTGTGGCCGACGCCGACGATGTCGAGGCGGTCTGGACCGCGGCAGGCGCACGCGCCGGCGGTGGGGCGCCTGGCCGCTCGAACGAAGGCTGACACTCTGGTCGGCGTGACAGGAGGCGTGGGCGGATGCCCCGGCACGCCGGGTCAGGGCGGATCGCAGCCAGCCGTGACCGACGCCCGGTTCATGGCCGTCTCGGTGGGCACGATCACGGCAGGCGTGCTGCCGGTCTTCCTGGTCGGGGCGCTCGCACCCTTGATCCGGACTGACCTGGGCTTCGACGAGGCCGCCGTCGGCATGCTCGGTGGCCGCCTCGTTCGCGGTCGCAGCCTGCTCGGCAGTGCCGGCGGGTCGCCCGTCGGAGCGCCTGGGTGCGCGGTCGGCGTTGCGTCTCAGCGGCGTGGCCAGTGGCGCGGTCCTGGTGGCGACGGCCGCAGCCGGCCACTCCTTCGCGACGTTCCTGGTACTCCTGTTGCTGGCGGGCGTGGCGAACAGCCTCGCATTCGCCTCCGCCAACGTCACCGTCGGTCGCGTGATCCGTCGGCAGGGCGTGGGCTTGGGTCTGCTTCAGAGCGCGCTCCCAGTCGCCACGCTGCTGTCGGGGCTCAGCTTGCCTTACGTCGGTGCGGTGCTGGGCTGGCGATGGGTATTCCTCGGGGCGGCGCTCCTGCCGTTGGTGGTGTACGGGAGCGTTCCAGCACATGACGGCCACGAACGCGTCGAGCAAGGGACGCGGGCGCGGCGCGTGGGGATCGGCCCCAAGGCGCTGCTGCTGTTGCTCGCCCTGGCGGGGGGCTTCGCGTTCAGCTCCGGGGCTGCACTGGGGACCTTCACGGTCCAGTCGGCTATTGCCGCCGGCCACGACGCGAGGTTCTCGGGGTTGCTGCTGTCCCTCGGAAGCGTCGCCGCGATCCTGGTGCGCGTCGTGTCGGGCTTCGCCGTGGAAAGGCTGCGCTACGACCCGCTGCGGCTGGTCAGCGGCATGCTGCTGCTGGGGGCGTTGGGCTACCTCGCGCTGGCCACGCACCGATCGGCCGCATGGCTCGCGCTCGGAACCGTGCTCGCGTTCGGAGCGGGCTGGGGCTGGACCGGGGTCGCGCTCTTCGTCGCGATCAGGATGTACGCGAGAACGCCGGCCGTCGCTGCGGGCATGGTCGGCACGGGTCTCTGCCTCGGTGGGGTCGTGGGCCCCCCCGCTCATGGGGTTCATGGCGACCGGGGCAGGTTTCGCCGGGGCCTGGCTGGCGGCGGCGGCTGCCACGGTCCTCGCCGCCCTCATCGTGGAGATCGCCCGTCGTGCTGCCCCGGAGGGACGCCGTGTCCAGACGCTCTGATCTCCCGGTCGTCAGCCAGAGCCGCCGTTGCAGGGAGCGGCGCATTCGTATACAATTCTTGCCACCATGCCCTTGGCGCCGGTCGCGAGCGTGCACGAGGCAGCCGTGGCGGCGGGAGGCCGGTCATGAGCCCAGACCCGTCAGCAACACCGACGGAACCCAGGCTCTGGGAGGCGCAGGGATCCGCAGAGGACACCCCCGTGCCGAGTCGCGCAGCCACGCGTGCGCCACCGCACAGCCCAGCGGTCAGTCTCCGTACCCGGCTGGGGTCCGCCACGCGGGGGGCTTCGGGGATCCTGGTGCTCTTGTCCCTCATGGCGCTGTGGGAGTTGAGCGTTGTCACAGGAGCGGTCGACACCCCCACGTGGCCGCGGTTCTCGATAATCCTCCTGGCGTTCGCGCAGTTCGTGCGCAGCGGTACGGTGATCGATGTGTTCGCGCCCAGCCTCTGGCGCCTGGCAGCGGGCTACTCGATCGCCATGGTGTCGGCTATCGCTGCAGGCATGGCGATGGGGTACTTCAAGCCGGTCCACCGCCTGTTCGAGCCCCTCGTCGAGATCCTCCGCCCAATTCCCAGCCCGGCCTACATCCCGATGGCGATCCTGTTCCTGGGGATCGGAAACGAGATGAAGATCTTCATGATCGCCTTCGCGTGCTTCTTCCCAATCGTGGTGAACACAGTCAGCGGTGTCCAAAACGTCGAACCCGTGCTCCTGGACACCGCGAAGACACTCGGGCTCGACACGCGCGAGGTCGTGAGGAAGATCGTGCTGCCGGCGGCGGCGACTTACATTGCGGCCGGGATGCGCATCAGCCTCGCGATCGCGCTCATCATCACCGTGATCGCAGAGATGGTCGCGGGCAACGACGGTATCGGTTTCTACATCTTGAGTTCTCAGCGTTCGTTCCGCATCTCGGAGATGTATGCCGCGGTTGTGGCCCTCGCGATCCTGGGCTATTCGCTGAACAGGCTGTTCGTCGGTGTCGAGGCGCGGCTCCTGGCATGGAGTCCGGCGATCCGCAACAGGTGACGACACGAGCCGCGGCGAGCGTCGGCGATGAACGTGGCTCGAGCAGGAGGGATGTACATGGCGTCCACGCCAGAGGATCCTCGGGCGGCCGAGGGGGAGCCCAAGAGCGCCCGCAGCGGCGGGCTGAGCCGGTGGCCCCGCTACGAACAAGCCACGCTGGGCTTCCGCGAGCACTGGTATCCCGCAGCGCGGTCGTTCGATCTCAAGCGGGATCCGCGCGGCGTCAAGCTTCTTGGAGAGGAGCTGGTACTCGTTCGCGACGGGGGCCGCGTCTACACGCTGGAGGATCGCTGCGCTCATCGTGGGATTCCGCTGTCGGCTGGGCGGAGGGAGTTTCCCTGCACCGTGTCGTGCGCCTACCACGGGTGGACCTACAGTCTTGAAAGTGGGGAACTGGTCGCCGCGCTCACGGATGGCCCGGACTCGGCCATCGTCGGGCGAGTGAGGCTTCGGACCTACCCGGCGATCGAGCGGCAGGGAATGGTCTGGGTCTACATCGGTGACCGTCCGGCACCGCCGATCGACGATGAGCTGCCGCCGGATCTGCTTCAGAGCACCTACACCGGGGTCAGGGTTCGCGACTTCTTGGGCAACTGGCGCATCGCGATGGAGGGAGCTGTCGACCCGTCGCACGCCTTCTACCTGCACCGGACCGCCCTGTTGAGTCGCACGTTCGACCTGCCGGCGAGCCGCGGGCGTCACTGGCCGGAGGTCGAAGACGGGCGCTACTTCACGTACCGGACGGAGCCACCGACGCCGGAGGCGCAGTATCCCGGCCTCGGACTGTGGCCCCGCAAGCGCTGGTGGCAGCGGTTCAGGACGCTCAAAGGTTTGTCCGTTCGCGCGTTCCTGCCGTGCGCTTCCCGGGTTTCGGGGCTGGTGTTCACCGAACCCTTCGTCGTCTTCTCGTGGTACGTGCCGATCGACGCGTCGCACTACCGGTGGTTCCAGGTACTGGCCACCCAGGCCACGGGCCTGCGGCGACTGTGGGCAGTGGCCAAGTACCACCTATGGCTCAAGCTCATGTACCAGCGGGAGTTCCTCGACCAGGACGCCACGATGAACGAGCTGGCGCACCCCTTCTACGCTGACGGCAGCGGGTGGAGCAAGGAGCGATTGTTCCGGCCCGACTCGGTCATCGTCGCTTGGCGGCGGTTCGCGGACGAGCGCGCTCGCGGGGTGCAGGAGGCCCATGGCACCGTGCCCGCGGCGCAAGAGGCCCCCTAAGGCGGGAAGGCGAGCAGGCGGGCAGCCACGGTACAGCACCGATCCAGAGAGGATGCGATGACGAGGGTGCGGTTGACGTTGGCGTGCACGGACCTTTTCGACCGAACAGGGCCGCTGATCGCCGGAGACGTCGATACCGGAGACTTGGAGCTCGAGATCAGCTCGTTGCTGCCGATCGAACTCATGGCTCGGTACGGCGAGTTCGACGTCTGCGAGGTCCCGCTCGCTGCCCTCATGGGGTTGCACGGTCGCGAGGAGTGGGACTACGCGTGCATCCCGGTCTTCCCCCACCGTGCCTTTCAGCACCGCAACGTGATCGTCCGCCGGGGTTCTGGCATCCGGTCGCCACAGGACCTCGCGGGAAAGACGATCGCCGTGAACGGCCTGTACTACTCGGGCACTGTCTGGATTCGCGGAATCCTGGAGGAGTACTACGGCTTGGCGCCGACGGACCTGCGGTGGGTGACCGCCGGCAAGCCGGGCGGGCTGGTGCGCCAGACGCTGGCCGACACGATGATGAGCACGCCGGCTGACATCGAGCGTGTCGACGAAGACGTCAGTGACCTGCTCGCACGCGGCGAGGCCGACGCGTGGATGGGTCCGACGCTGCCCGCCTCTTACGTGGCCGGTCATCCGGACCTGGAGCGGTTGTTCGAGGACTTCCGCCCGGTGGAGGAGCGTTACGCCGATGAAGTGGGCTACGTGCCCATCCTCCACGTGGTCGCGATCCGGCGCCGTGTCCTCCGGGAGCACCCGGAGGTGGCGGGCGCACTCACCGACATCTTCGCCCGGTCGCGCGCGCTTGGCCACGAGCGCCTCGTCGGTTATGGGATCCCTGCCTGCAGCCTGCCGTGGATCGTTCACGACCTCGAAGCGCTGCCGCAGATGTTCGGCGGGGACTGGTTCCCGCACGGTCTCGAGGAGAACCGGCCGGCGCTGGAGACGATGTTCCGCTACGCCTGGCAGCAGGGCGTGCTGGACGCCGGCGTCGGCATCGACGAGCTATTCGTTCCGGTCGCCTGAGCCCGCACGGCGGGCGGTGGAGAAAGCGTGCGCACGATAGGGTTGAGACGCCGGACAGGCGGCGTGGCCGTACGGCGTCGGTCAATCACGTTCCCCCGTGGCCGGGTGACAGCGCAGATCGCCGCACGTCACCGCGACGCCCTTCCGGGGCAGCCCTGGCGAGCGCTCGGCAAGCCACGCGGCACGGTGCACGTGCCCGCGGACGCTCACGTACGGCTCGACGTCGACCGGGCCTCGGACCTGCACCTATGTCGGGCTCTCGGTCCTGATGACCTTCAGGGTCTGAACCTGTCGGGCTCGGGCGTGGTGGACGACGACCTGGACGCGATACGGCACCTGAAAGGACTCGAAGGACTCGATCTGTCCGACACGGCGGTCAGCGACGCCGGGCTCCGACACGTGGCCGAGCTGCAGGGGCTGCGGGCGCTCAGCCTCGCCCGCAACGATGTGGGCGACGCGGGCGTGGCGCTAGTGGCGGGACTGAGGCGTCTCGAATGGCTCAACCTGTGGGGGTCAGCCGTCACGGACGCCAGCAGCGGCCCCCTCGGCTCGATGCACACCCTGCGCGGGCTCGAGGTCAGCCGCACGCAACTGGGGGATCGCGCCCTCGACGCGTTGGCGTCGCTGCAGGGCCTGCGGTGGCTGGGCTTGTCGGGGGTGCCGATAGCCGGCAGGGGGCTTGAGTCCCTGGCCCGGCTCGACAGCCTACGGCAGCTCGACCTGTCGCTCACCGATGTCGGCGACGACGACGTCGAGCACCTGCTGCGCCTGCGGTCACTGGCGCGGCTGGACCTGTGGGGAACGCGCGTCACGCCGTCGGTGGTCCGCCGGCTCGAAGCCCGCGGTTGTCATGTGGTGGCCTGAAGGACCGACGGGCAGCGGCGACCTGCCGGCGGCTACACGCCGACGACGTGACCGCCCCTGTCACCGAGCGCCCGGGCGACCGCGTACGCGGTGATCGCGCTCGTGCGCGGGTTCTGCTCCGAGGGCCGGTTGGACACCGTGACCTCATAGCTGCCGGCCGCGCCCGAGGCCCGGACGACGTGGCGTGGGCCGTTCACGTCCGGGTCCGCGACGATCACGACGCGGGTGGCGTCAAGACCCACCGTGGCCAGGGCCAGAGCGGCAGCGACGTTGGCCGACTCCGGGAAGCGTGCGGCGGCCTCGCGGGCGCTTCCCTGGAAGGCGTCGACCGGGCCTCGCGCGCCGTCGAGCGCCCGCAATGTCTTCTCCTCCATCCAGGGCTGGCGCAGCACGGCCGGCGTCTTCGTCGATTCCAGCAATACCTCCTCGAGGGGGCCGAGGAGTCGAGCGGCTCGGAGGAGGTCCAACCCCCCGATCGCCCCCGTCGAGACCAGCAACCGACCGCCCGTGCGGGGACGCAGCGCCTCGTAGAGCGCGTCATCGATGAGGGCGCCGGCGCTGACGACGAGAAGGTCGGTTCCGCTGCCGACGATCTCGGGGCCGTGCTCCTCGAGCGCGGCGTGGCCGGCGGCCTCGACGATGATGTCGGAGTGTGCAGCCAAGGCCGCGACCGTGTCGAGCCGGCGGGGAGCCGAGCCCGACCGCGTGAACACGCCTGCGAGGCGACAGCCCGGGACGGCGCCCTCCTCGAGGAGGCGGGCCACCGTACTGCCGATGGCCCCGTGTCCCAGGATCCCGACCCGGTGTGCACGGGAGCCGCGACCATCGGTCGTCATGTCGCGTGCCGGGGGCATGAACGGTGGGCGGAACTCGTCTCCAAGGGTGGCTCCTCTCGGAGTGGTCGCCTGCGATGCCCTGAGGCCGCCGTCACCCGCCCGTCACGGTCGCCGCTGCCCCGGGTGATCCCACTCCAAGTACGTCTACACGTAACTACGATGACGTAATATATTCCACACTTCCCTACGGTGACGCGACGTGGTTCCCTCAAGGGAGGGAGCCCCATGCCGCGATCAAGCCCGTATCACATCGAGCTGACCGGTGCCGAGCGCCGCCAGCTGGAGGCCGACGCCCGCGCCTATACGTCATCGTACTGTGACGTGACACGGGCCAAGATCGTGCTGCTGGCCGCCGCCGGGCTGCGCAACGACGAGATCGCCGCCCGCCTCGACACGCCCCGGCAGGTGGTGTCGAAGTGGCGCAAACGCTTCTACGAGCAACGCCTCGCCGGCCTCGCCGACCTGCCCCGGGGCGGCCGACCCCCGGCTTTCCCCCCCGGAGGTGGTCGTGGCGGTCAAAGCGCTGGCGTGTGAGCTGCCCGCGGCCACTGGGGCGCCGTTGGCGCGCTGGCACTGTCCCGACCTGGCCCGGGCCGTCGTCGAGCAGGGCATCGCCGCGTCGGTCTCGGACACCACGATCTGGCGGTGGCTGTCGGCCGATGCGATCAAGCCGTGGCGGCACCGCTCGTGGATCTTCCCCCGCGACCCCGACTTCGCGGCCTCGGTCAAACGACTGCGCGAGGCGCACGACAACGCCCGCCTCATCCACCTGCCCGTGCACGCGTCCTGGTTGAACCAGGTGGAGATTTACGGGTCGTTTGAACAACGTGTGGCTCGGCTTTGATATCACTTCCCGTGCGGGAGTCGCAGGGTGATTGGTCCGCACACCAGCATGACGAGGGCACCTGCGGCGGCGGCGGAGTGAAACCCGTAGGCGCGTCGGGTGAGCAGTCGAATGGTCGCGTTTCGTCCCTCCACGCGGCCGTTGCTGAGACCGAGGCGGATGGCGGCGAGGATGCCGTCGCGGTGTTTGCGGATGGTGCGGCCCAGCGTGACGAATGGCTCGAGTCGGCTGCGTTGCGCCCACCCGCACCAGCGGTCGAGCAGGGCGATGACGTCGGGCTCGGGCAGGTCGCCGGCGAAGACCGCCCGCAGGGCTTCTTTGCCCTTGTAGGCGCGCCAGGTCGCACCGCCGCTGCGGCGGATCGCGGCGAGG
>WHSQ01000480.1:0-266 GCA_009380005.1 Actinomycetota bacterium
CGTGAACGGTGTTGGCGGAAGGACTGGGTTCTGGATCTTGATATCCGGAAGTTCTTCGACTCCCTGAATCATGATCTTGTGGTCAAAACGGTGGAGGCCAACACGGCCGACAAATGGGTACTGCTGTATGTGAAGCGATGGCTGAAAGCCCCGCTGCAGCTACCTGATGGCACATCGCAGGAACGGGACAAAGGAACGCCGCAGGGCTCTGCGGTATCGCCAGTATTGGCGAATCTGTTCCTGCATTATGCGTTCGATATGTTCCT
>WHSQ01000480.1:276-671 GCA_009380005.1 Actinomycetota bacterium
AGTGGATTTTGAACGCTATGCTGATGACGCGGTGGTGCATTGTGTGACGGAGCGCCAGGCCCGGCAGGTCTGGGTGGCGCTCACCGCGAGGCTGGCGGAGCTGGGGCTAGAGTTGCACCCCGGCAAAACCAAGATCGTGTACTGCAAGGACAGCCTGCGACACGGTGAGTTCAAGACCGTGGCGTTCACGTTCTTGGGGTATGCGTTCCACCCTCGGCAGGTCAAGGGAAAGAACGGGCGGATATTCACCTCGTTCACGCCCGCGATCAGTCCGGAGGCACTGAGAGCCAAGGGCCAGATGGTTCGTGGCTGGCGGATACACATGCGTACCGGAACAAGCCTGGATAAGCTCGCCGAAGCGATCAATCCGATCGTGGCGGGCTGGATCGGCTACT
>WHSQ01000481.1 GCA_009380005.1 Actinomycetota bacterium
GTGTCGAAGAACGCCAGGACCTCGTCCTGCCAGGTGTCGATGGTGCGGGCCAGGCGGGTGACCTCGGCGACCTCGTCGTCGGTGTCGGCCTCACGCAGCCGGTCGAAGATGCGTTCCACGGTCTGCTGGCCGGGCCGTTCCTGGCCGACGCGCAGCACCCGGCGGAGGCGGAGCAGTGGGTCGTCCTTGTGGCCGCGGTGGCCGTGGATGTGTTGCTGGCGACGTCGTCGGACCTCGTCGAGCGCCTGCAGGGCCAGGCGGATCAGGTGGAAGCCGTCGGCGACCACGACCGCACCTTCGAGGGTGTCGGCGGCGGACTTGAACCCGGAGAACAGGTCGCAGGCCACGACCTCGGCATCAGGGGCGTGGTCGACCAGGAGACGCACCGCAGAGGAACGATCCCGGCCCTGGGCGACGGCGACGACCAGGGAGGTGTCCAGGCACACAAGTGCGGCCAAGAACGCTCGCCGGCGGGTGGTGAGCTTGCCGGTGACCATGACGGTCTCATCGATCCCGACTCGTGTGGGACGGATCGCGGCGACCTGCTCGGCGGCCGCGACCACGGCACGCATGACGGTGTTCCAGCCGACGCCGAACTGGCGGCGGATCGTGTCGATTGGTCGGCCCCGCAGTTTCCGGACAGTCGATCAGCAGCTGTGATTACCTGCT
>WHSQ01000482.1 GCA_009380005.1 Actinomycetota bacterium
CCTCCCACACGAGAAGTGACCAAATCCACGAGCCACACCTTCTTCAATGGCCCCCGTTTTCTGCATCCGCATCGGCGCGGCGCCGCGCCGTTCGAAGCGGTCCGTGTCGTAGAACACGCGCGCCGCATCCTCTCCGAGCATGCAAATGGTCTTCTGCAGCAACAACCGCGTCTCGAACACCGTGGACCGGTAGCGCCGGCATCTCTTCGAGACGAATTCGTAGCCTTCCAGCACAAAGAACAGCGTGCTGTCCGGCATCCAGCCGCGGGGCATCTGTGACATCGAGGTCTCCGGTGGTCCCCTCCGCGGCAGCTGTCACCTGCCCGGCTCTGCGACCAGATCCTGGTGAGCGCGGGACGTTCGAGGTCCAGCCCGAGAAGCCACGCGGGTGCCCGGCTTGAAGGCGGGAGCCCGCCATTCACGGCGTGTCATGCACGCCGCATTCGGGGCGACCGGCAGCACATGCATCATCCCTTCACGGGCGTTGTCGGCGCGAACGACACTGACAGCCCGGCCCCCTGGCGTAGTCGTCGACCAGGTCCGCGAGTTCCTGCAGGTACTGGCGACAGCCCTGGCAGCGGCCGAGGTGCGGGAAGAAAAGGATCAGCGAGTCGCTCGGGCACTGCCGGAGGTCTACCCGCGCGACCGGAGACGATCTCGAGGCGAATC
>WHSQ01000483.1 GCA_009380005.1 Actinomycetota bacterium
AGGAAGTCCGCTTCAACCGCAGGAGATCCGTATCGCGCTATACCATGGGCCTTTTCTTCGTCTGATAAGCGAGCTGAACGAAGATCGTAACTGGCGTGAGCTTTTCGGTCCTCCCTCGCCACGCTTCAAGGATCAGGAACTAATCCTGCGAGTGCTTGCCCTTTACGAGAGGGCAGATCGATACGCTCGCCCTGTAAAGGGTTTTCTCAACAACTATCTAGAAGACAACCGATACCGCACTCCTGACGCCGCTTCAACTCTCGCTCAACGATTTCGGCTGGCGGGCGAGCTCATTAACTCATCGATCGGGGCTCGGGCCTTCCGGCCTGTGCGGCCTTTGAATGCGGCGGTTGTGGACTCCATCATGGTGGCGGCGATGCGTCGTATCGAAGACGGACCTGTCCTAGACCAGGCAGCGATGCGCGATGCGTATACTCGTCTAGTGGGGAACGACCGATATCATTCCGCCACCACGAGTTCCACCTCAGCGGAGGATTCAGTAGAAGCTCGACTGACGCTGGCAAGCGAGGCATTCGCTCAAGCCAGATGACGCTTCAAGGCCGAGCGGAAGTAGCCCGCAGGCGCCAACGCCTTGGCGCACTGCTGTCCGCCATTAGCCTCGATGTTTCGTCTGACGTGATCGCGGCTGGTTGTGAGGCTTGGTAGGG
>WHSQ01000484.1 GCA_009380005.1 Actinomycetota bacterium
CCGGGATCGCCGAGCGGATGGAACAGGTCGGTCTTCGTCTGCATCCGGGCAAGACCGGGATCGTGTACTGCAAGGACAACAACCGGCCCGGTCGTTTCGACCGGACCGCGTTCACCTTCCTCGGATACACCTTCCGGCCACGCCCGGCGCGGGACCGCCACGGCAAGACGTTCGTGGCGTTCCTGCCCGCGATCAGCTCCCAAGCCCTGAAGAAGATCAGCCTGCACGTCCGCCGATGGCGGCTGCACCGCTGGATCTACCACACCTTCAACGAGATAGCCGCCACGATCAACCCGGTCGTCGCAGGCTGGATGCAGTACTACGGACGGTTCTATCCCTCGGCGCTGTATCGCCTCCTGGCGCGCATCAACGCCTACCTGGTGCGCTGGATCCGCAACAAGTACCGACGCTACGACGCGACCCGCGCCGCCCGCCACAAACTCGCAGAGATCACCCACGGGTATCCCCGCCTGTTCCGGCACTGGCGCTGGGTCACGACCGCCTACTGAACAGGATGACAAGAGCCCGGTGACAGGAGACTGTCACGCCGGGATCTGTGGGAGCCGGAGGGTGAAAATCCCTCCGGCCACCCGACCGCAGGGTGCTTTGGTGATGCATCCGTCGGTGGCCAGGTCGTCCAGTTCCAGTCCGACGATCGTGTCGTAGGC
>WHSQ01000485.1 GCA_009380005.1 Actinomycetota bacterium
CGTGGCCCACACGCCACGATGGGTGGGGAGGCGCTGGTGGAAGAAACGCACCCGATCTGGCACACGCCCGCCGTCCAGGAGGCCGCGACGGCGGGACAGTTCGGTGCCCTGATCAGGATGACCCGCACCGCCCGAAAACTCACCCTTGTCCAGGTCGGTGAGATGGTCGGGTACTCCGCCAGCACGCTTTCGCGTATCGAAACCGGTCAGCGCAAGCTCACCGACGTCACACAACTCCGGTTGTTCGCCAACGCCCTGGACATCCCGCCCCACCTGCTCGGAATCATCCCCTCGACCGCACCTCCGCCACCCGACGGCGCGGCATCATCGCGATTCGCGCTCACCCCGACTACGGTAAGCCCAACTCTGGGGGAGGGTGGTGACGACGCGGTGCAACGACGCCAGTTGCTGGCCGGACTCGTCGGGGTCACAGGCGTGGCACTGCTGGGCACCTCCAACCGACCACACAGCGCCCAAGCCACACCACTGGCTCAACATCTCGAGCCCCTCATTGCACGAGGAGCACACCCGGCCCTCCAGCCCTTCGCCGCCCAAGTCCTACGCGACCGGCTGGCCACCGCACACGCCACATTCCACGCCTGCCGGTATCATGGTCGGCCCCGCAGTTTCCGGACAGTCGATCAGCAGCTGTGATTACCTGCTCTA
>WHSQ01000486.1 GCA_009380005.1 Actinomycetota bacterium
CCGTCGGGCAGGGACCGGCGCAGTACGTCGAAGGTGGTCAGCTCGCAGGCCTCCTCGATCCTCAGCCCGCTGGTCAGCAGCAGCTCCAGCAGGCCCCAGTCCCAGAACGCGGACCGCTCCGCGGCAATCAACCTCTTGTCGTCGGGGTCCTCGCGCAGCGCCTGTTCGGCGTCGTGCCAGCGGCGCAGCGCGAAGGCACGGATGTTGGGGATCTCGCGTTGCAGGTCCAACACCGTTGAGGTCAACCTGGCCTCCGCACGTTTGCGGGCCTTGGCGAAGCCGGTGTCGGCCAGATCATGGCGGGTCAGCACCACACTGGATGGGGCGTGGCCTGCGAACGGGGAATCTGGCTCTGTGGCCCAGGTGGAGATGTCGGCGAAGAACACCCGGATGTCGACCAGCCAGGTGTGCGGCGTGGTGCGGTCCTCAGTGCCCTTGCGGGGATGACTGCGCTGCGTCGCGCGGGCCACCACCCTGGCCTGCGGCACGAACGCCCGCGCCTGAGCCGGGGTGACCTGCGAACACGACGTGACCTCGGGATGGGCGTCGTGCAGGTAGCGGAAGAAGTGGCTCAGCGCTACGGCCTTGGCCCGCAACGTCGTGTAGGACAGGTGGCGGCCCATCCTCGGTGTAAAAGCGTCACGGGCGTAGGTTCCTGAGAGAG
>WHSQ01000487.1 GCA_009380005.1 Actinomycetota bacterium
CGACCATGACCTCCGACGCGACGACCCGGCCTGGGCCATTCGCCCGCGGCAGCAGCGTTTGTGTGACTACACCTTCGAGGACGGAGGCGAGTTGGGTTCGAACCTGCCCCTGCTGATGCGATGGGAAGACGTCGATAACGCGGTTGATGCTCTCGACGGCCGAGCCCGTGTGCATCGTGGCCAGGCAGAGGTGACCCGTCTCCGCGATCGTCAACGCAGCCTGGGTCGTCTCGAAGTCACGCATCTCTCCCACAAAGATCACGTCCGGATCCTGACGGAGGGCGTGCTTCAACGCAGCGGCAAAACTCTTTGTGTCCGTCCCCACCTCACGCTGGGTCACGATGCAGCCCCGATTGGCGTGGACGAACTCGATCGGGTCCTCGATCGTCAGGATATGTCCGCGTCGCTCCCGGTTGATCTTATCGAGCATCGCTGCGACCGTCGTCGACTTTCCGGAGCCCGTCGGTCCGCTCACCAGGACCAAGCCGCGCGAGCCCTCCGCCAGCCTCGCGAGGACAGGCGAGACGCCGAGCTCTTCCAGCGACTCGATTCGATCGGGAATCCGCCGAATCGCGAGCGCGAGGCAGCCCCGCTGACGATAGACGTTTCCCCTGAATCGGCCATGATCCTCGGTTTCGAACGAGAAGTCCAACTCGTCGTCCA
>WHSQ01000488.1 GCA_009380005.1 Actinomycetota bacterium
CGCCCGCGAGGCGAGCCTTGATGACGGGCGCTTCGCGCCAGTCGCCGTCGGCGTCGTTGGCGTTGAACAGGGGCAGCCGCCTGCTGGTGGGCGGGTCGGCGGGCGGGGGGCCGAGCTGGCTCTTGGCGAGGTCCAGGGCACGCTCGTATTCGGTGCGGACTGTCGTGTCGAACAAGCGCCCGTAACGCAGGCTCATCTCCGCCGAGACATGGCCCAGCAGCGCCATGAGGGCCTGCAGCGACACGCTGGCGTTGACCAAAGCGGTGGCGTAGGTGGCGCAGCTGGTGAGGAGTCACGGGGCCGATTCCGGCGGCGTCGGCGGCGCGGTTGAGCTCGGATCGCACGGCCTGTTGTGAGACGCCATCTCGAGTGAGCACGGCGAGTCGGTAGGGCGACAGCGGGCGTGCGGACGGGCGGCCTGAGGGGTTGCCCCGCTTGTCGTGTGTGGGGCAGGGTCGCGGGGTCCTGACGAACGAAGCCCTCCCGCTGTGTCTTGGCGGACACGGGAGGGCTTCTGGCGCTTCGAGGTGAAGCGATGCTCACGGTAAGCCCTGACCCTGGCGTAGTCGAGTCGCAGTTGTCGTCGGGGGCGCTGGTGTGTCCCGGCTGCGGCGGCCGCTTGGGTCCGTGGGCATGGGCGGGACCTCGCGTGATCAGCCGT
>WHSQ01000489.1 GCA_009380005.1 Actinomycetota bacterium
GCTCATCCCGATCTTGCGGTGGATCCTCCACACGGATGCTGGCGGGTGTGTCCGGTCAGCTCTTCCGAGAGGCGCCACAGACGCCGACGGGCCTCGGGGTCATGGGCCTGGTCGTCGGCTCTGGCCTCCTTCAGACGATCGAAGTACCGGCCGGTCACGCCGTCGAGGTCGGGCGAGATCGCGAGCCGCAACGTCGCTTCGACCCCATCCTCGACGGTGCTCAGGGCGTAGCCGACCCTCTCGTGCACCATCTTCGTGTTCATGAACGTGGCGGGGTGAAGGGCGTTGACGGTGACGCCCCGCTCACCGTCGGCGCGGAGGCGCTCGGCGAGTTCGAACGTGAAGATGACCTGTGCGAGCTTGCTCTGGCGGTAGGCGCGCCACCCGTCGTAGCCCCGGCGGAGCATGACATCCGTGAAGTCGATCGGCGCCTGCCCGGCCGAGGCGATGCTGACGATCCGCGCGGGCGCGGAGCGTCTGAGCAGCGGCAGGAGCCGGTTGGTCAGCAGGAAGGGCGCCAGGTAGTTCACGGCGAAGCGCAGCTCGTAGCCGTCGACGCTCTCCTCACGCGGGCTGCCTGCCTTCCCGCCGCCGATTCCGGCATTGTTGGGCGCTTCCGGATTTTCCGTGGGCGCGCCTCCCCGGTCTGGAGCCTCGGTGA
>WHSQ01000048.1:0-12337 GCA_009380005.1 Actinomycetota bacterium
AGCGACCGGTCTCGTTCTCGATCGGACTGGTGTAGGTACCGTCGTCGGACAGGTCCCCGTAGCGGTTCAGCAAGGCGTCGCGTTGCACGACGACGTCGTTGAACCAGATGCGCCCATTATCGACGCCGTTAAGTCCGGCTTTGTGGCCACAGTCCTCGAGGCGGATGCCGGGCAGCGCCCGGCCCTGTTGATCGCGTAGAGGAACCAAGAACGCATGCACGCCGTGCGATCGTCCCCCGGTCAAGAGCTGCGCGAACACGACGGCCGCTCTTCCATCGTGAGCCGCATTACCGATGTAGTCCTTGCGTGCATCGTCGTCCGGCGTGTTGATGACGAAGGTGTCTTTGATCGGGTCGTACGTCGCCGTCGTCCTCACGGACTGCACGTCGGAACCGTGGCCGGTCTCGGTCATCGCGAAGCAGCCCGGGAGCTCGAAGCTCATCACGGGCTTCAGGTATCGCTGGTGGTGACGTTCGGTGCCCAGATGAAGGATCGCTCCGCCGAACAGCCCCCATTGCACGCCGGACTTGACGAGCAAGGAGAGGTCGCCGAACGCCAAGGTCTCGAATGCGGTCACGGAGCCGCCCACGTCGCCCCCGCCGCCGTACGCCTTGGGGAAGCCGAGCTGTGGCCCACCGGTGGCGGCGAGAGCATGGGTCTGCTGTGTCACGCGTCTGCGGTAGGCCCCCGTGTCGAGCCCGAACACCGGCTGGAACAGGGGATCCTTCAGGTGCGCGCGGGTCTGCTCGCGCACGTGGGCCCAGCGCCCGTCCATGAAGCTCTTGATCCGCCCCGCATCCACGACGGGGGCCTCGCCCGGCTCGCTCAGATATGACCCCTTTCTCGATCCCGGCGAATCGTGCCAGACGGCCGCCGGCCCCGATGGCACCGGGAAAAGCTACGTTCTGGTAACTTACGTTACAGTAACCTACTCGACCGTAACCTGTACAAGGAGGGCGACATGACCCAGGCCGTATCCCCGCCCCGGGCGATCGACGCGATCCCCGGCGTCAGCCGGCTCGACGCGCGTCGAGCCACGCTCCAACGACGTCTCGTTCTGGTCGTCACGATCGTGCCGTTCATCGGTTTCCTCGGGGCGGTGGTCGCGATGTGGGGCCGCGGCTTGAGCATGACCGACGCGGTAATCGCGCTCGCCTTCTACTTGTGGACCGGCTTCGGCGTGACGATCGGGTTCCATCGCTACTTCACCCACCAAAGCTTCGAGACCAACCGCTTCATGCGCGCCACGCTCGCCGTCGCCGGCTCCATGGCGGTGCAGGGACCGCTGATCAAATGGGTGGCGGATCACAGGCGGCATCACGCCTTCTCCGACCAGGAGGGTGATCCGCACTCGCCTCATCTCGACGATGGTCCCGGCGTGCGCGGGGTGCTCAAGGGGCTGTGGCACGCGCACATGGGATGGCTCTTCGGCGACGAACAGACCTCGCCGCGTCGGTGGTGCCCCGACCTCCTCAAGGACCCCGCGATGCGCAAGATCGACAAGCTCTTCCCACTCTGGCTCGTATCGACCTTCGCCCTGCCACCCGTGGTCGGATATGCGGTCACCGGCACGATCGCCGGCGCCCTCAGCGCGGCGCTTTGGGGTTCACTCGTCCGCGTCTTCATGCTTCACCACGTCACGTGGAGCATCAACTCGATATGTCACTTCTACGGCAAGCGACCGTTCGCCGGTGATGATTTCTCGACGAACAACTGGCTCCTATCCCTGGTCTCGCTGGGCGAGTCGTGGCACAACAATCACCACGCGTTCCCGTCTGCAGCGGTCCATGGGATCGGGAAGGCGCAAGTCGATCTGAGCGGTGGCGTGATCGCCCTGTTCGAGAAGCTCGGCCTGGCGCGCAGGGTCAGGCGCGTCACCGAGAAACAGGTGCAGGCCAAGAGCGCGAGGTGACCGATACCGAGGAGCGCCGGAGCCGGATGACCGGCCAGGAGCGACGCGCTCAGTTGCTCGACGTGGGCCGGTCGGTGTTCGCAGCCGTCGGTTACGAAGCTGCCTCGATCGAAGAGATCGCCAAGCGAGCCCGGATCACCAAGCCGGTGGTGTACGAGCATTTCGGCGGGAAAGAAGGTCTCTACGCGGTCGTGGTGGATAGGGAAGTGCGCCATCTCGTCGACTCGATCACGGCGGCGCTGGAGGGCGATCATCCGAAGGTCCTGCTGGAGCAGGCCGCTCTCGGTCTACTGACCTACATCGAGGAGGAGCCCGACGGCTTCAAGGTACTGATCCGCGACTCGCCGGTCGCCGGAGGTAAGGGGAGCCTTGCCAGCGTCATCGGGGACATCGCGGACCAGGTCGAGTACATCCTCGCCAACGAGTTCAAACAACGGGGCTACGACCCGAAGCTATCGCCGATCTATTCACGCGCCCTTGTCGGCATGGTCGTGCTCGTCGGCGAATGGTGGCAAGGCGTGGGCAAGCCCAACCGCGAGGTGGTCGCGGCACACCTGGTCAACCTCGCGTGGAACGGACTCAAGGATATGAAGCCCGAACCGGAGCTGGGCGCGAAGCGATAGAGGCTTCGAGTTACGCGACGAAGGTGAGCTCGACCCCGTTCGGATCCTGGATCACGATCTCGTCGGTCACCCGAGAGTAGGGACGTCCGGAAGCCTCGAGTCGCTCGGCCAAAGCCTGCAGCTCGTCGGGCGCGGTCGCGAAGACGATCCGGTCGATCCCCGCGTGGTCACGGGGCGCAGGGGCTCGACCGCGTGAGCGCCACGTGTTCGCTCCGATGTGATGGTGGTAGCCGTTGGAGGCCAAGAACGCGGCCTGGCTGCCCATCCGTGCCATGAGGTCGAGCCCGAGGATGTCAACGTAGAACACCACGCTCTCGTCGACATCGGCGACCTGGAGGTGGACGTGACCGACATCGGTTCCTTCCGGCGTAGCCTCCTCGACGATCCCGTCGACCGTCGCCTCATCGAGCAACCCACGGAGGTCCACGGCGGCGGTGCCCATCGCCACGAGCTGACCCTCCGGCGGCTCCGGCCACTGCTCTCGTGGCCGATCGCGGTAGAGCTCGACACCGTTGCCATCTGGATCATCGACGTAGAGAGCCTCGCTCACGAAGTGATCGCCGGCGCCGACCTCGTAGTCGGCCTTGACGAGCCGCGCAAGGGCCTGGCCGAGCGCCCTGCGGGTGGGGAAGCGGAAGGCGGTGTGGAAGAGACCCGCCGCGGTCCTCGAAGCGGGCTTGGTGACCCCCTTGGAGGTCAGGCCGAGGAAGGCGGTCCCGGCCCCATCACCGAGGAGTGCGGAGGAGTCGGTTCGGTCTAGCACCCGGAACCCGGCGACATCCCGGTAGAAGCCGAGAGCGCGCTCGACGTCGGTGACCCGGAGGTCGACGTGTTGGATGCGGTCGATCAGCTCGCTGCGGGGCTGCGTCGGCGCCCCGGTCGGGGTCTGGGCCATGGTTTCCTCGCTTTCCGTCATTCTCTACCTCATGCAACGCCGGCCCGGCCTCGGTGTTCCCAGCCAGACTCCCGGACCTATGGCGCTCTGAGCGGGGAGTGCGCCCGCCCTCTCGCCGGATCCGAACCGCGGGATAGGTTTCCTCGATGGCCGCTCGCGAGCTCCCGCGCTCCGCCGAGGTCGTCGTCGTCGGCGGCGGCGCCATGGGGGCCAGCGCTCTGTATCACTTGACGACGGCGGGATGTCGGGACGCCGTCCTTATCGAGCGAGACACCCTGGGCTCGGGTTCCACGAGCAAGGCGGCGGGTGGCATCCGCGCGCAGTTCTCCGACGAGCTCAACATCCGCATGTCGCTGGAGAACATCCGCCGTTTCGAACGCTTCGAGGAAGACTTCGGCGTCGACATCGGCTTCAACCAATGGGGTTACCTCATCATGGTCGACGAGGCCAGCCTGCCGGCCTTCCGCGACGCGCTGGAGCTCCAGAATTCCCTCGGCGTCCCATCGCAGCTACTCGATCCGGACGAGGTCGCCGAACGCTTGCCGCAGCTGCGCGTGGACGACATCGCGGGCGCGACGTTCTGCTCGATCGACGGATACGCGACCCCCGAATCGGTGCTACAGGGTTACGTGGCCGCAGCAAGGAGCCACGGAGCTCGGGTGGTGCAAGGCTGCGCGGTCGAGGGCTTGCTGACGGATCGGGCCCGGATCTCCGGCGTGCGGACGAGCAGGGGTGAGATCTCCACGCCCACCGTCATCCTGACCGCGGGCGTGTGGTCGGTCGAGGTCGCGGCCACGGCGGGTCTCGAACTTCCGGTGAGGCCGGAGGTCCGTCACGTTTGGTTCACGGAACCGGGCGACCCGTTGCCGCGCGAGCTGCCGCTGACCATCGACTTCGAGACCGGCTTCTACTTCCACCGCGAGGGCGACGGCCTCCTCTTCGGGGGCCGGGAAGCTTCGCTCGAAGAGATCGCGCCGGTGGCGACGCACCGCCTGCCGATCCTCGAAGAGCTCGGCATCCGTCCGGGGTGGTGGGGCTACTACGAGATGAGCCCCGACCACAACGCCCTGATCGGGGCGGCGACCGAACCGGTCGGGCTCCTATACGCCACCGGCTTCTCGGGTCACGGTTTCCAACAGGCGCCCGTCGTGGGCGAGTACCTCGCCGACGTCGCCCTGGGCCGCACGCCGGCGTTCGATCTGACGGGGTTCGCGGTCGAACGCTTCGACGGCTCGGGCTCCAAACCGGAGCGTCACGTCGTCTGACGGCCGGGATCCGGGTTCCGAGCCGGCGACCAAGTCACCGGTTGGGAGTGCCGGTCGCGGATCGCCGCGCGCCTAGGCTTCGTGGATGATCTGGTTCGTCGTCGCCTGCATCGTGCAAGCCCTCGCCGGCTTCTTCTACCTCTTCGCCGGGCTGATCGTTCCCCCGTACGGCCTCGTCTTCCTCTGGGTCCTGTGGATAGCCGCAACGGTCGTCCTCGTCCGGTTCCGGGACCGTGGACCGCTCACGTTGGTGATCCCGGCCGTGACCATCGCTCTGTGGTACATCGTCATCTGGATGGGCGAGTCATGGTTTGGGTGGACGGCATGACGAAGAACCGCAGTCGAGACGCGCGACCCAGTCTCATCCCTCCTGGTCGAACCCTGCGCGGCGCAGTGCGGCCCGAGCCTGGCGTTCCATGTCCCTCGGGACCCCTACGCCGGCCCGGCGCTCGAAGGCATCTCGGGCGACGACGTAGCGATCGACCGCTTCCTCGATCGTCCCGGGCACCTCTGGGACCCCCATCGGGGCCAGGAGGTTGTCGAACATCTTGTGCAGTTCGTGCGCGACGAGCTGCGATCCATCGTCCGCATATCGCCGGACAGGGTACGCGTGTCTTGTCCGGTGATCAGACCTTCTCCGCCTCTTCGAGGCGGAAGGGCGGCGCCGGGCTTCCCTGGAAACGCACTGACGGGATACCTCGGGCGGTCGCGGGTCCTCGGCCGCGTGCTGCATCCTTGACGAGTGGCTACCAAGAAGGAACCCATGCGGGCCGGCTCTCGGACGATCCAGGTATCCAACCTGGACAAGGTCTTCTATCCCGACGGCGGCTTCACCAAGGGCGACATGCTCGACTATTACAGACGCGTGGGGCGGGTCCTCATCCCGCACCTGCGCGATCGTCCGTTGACCCTGAAGCGCTATCCGGACGGTGTGGAAGGACAGTTCTTCTATGAGAAACGCTGTCCTCCGCACGCCCCTGGATGGGTGAAGACCGTGCCGATCGAACGCAAACGCGACGGCAAGATCATCAACTACTGCATGGTCAACGACGTGGCCTCGTTACTGTGGGCGGTGAACCTCGGGAGCCTCGAGTTGCACGTCTCGCTCGCGAAGGCGAAGAAGCTCGGCACCCCGACGACGATGGTCTTCGACCTCGATCCGGATCCCGAGCAGGGTGTGCTGGGTGCGGCCGAGGTCGCCCTCGAGATCCGCAAGCGTTTGGCGCGTTTCGAGATCGAGTCCTTCGTCAAGACCTCCGGATCGAAAGGGTTACAGCTGTACGTTCCCCTTCAGACGGCGGTCACGTACGAGCAGACCGGAGGTTTCGCTCACGCCCTCGCGCGCGCTCTCGAAGAGGAGATGCCCGAACGCGTCGTTTCGAAGATGAAGAAGGAGCTACGCAAGGGAAAGGTGCTGATCGACTGGAGCCAGAACGACGACCACAAGACCACCGTCGCCGTGTACTCGCTCCGAGCTCGTCCCGCCCCCACGGTTTCGACGCCGGTCCAGTGGAAGGAGGTTCGGAAGGCCGTCCGAGACGACGATCCCGACCTGCTGAGCTTCACGTGGGACGAGGTCCTCACTCGTCTCGACAAGCACGGAGACCTCTTCGAACCGGTGAGGAAGATGCGTCAGAAACTGCCGACGTTCTGAGCTCGCTCGATCAGGTGTTGCCAGTCGATGCTGGTGTTGGACGGGACGCCGAACGCGTTGTGCCTGTAGCTTGGATGCATGCCCGAGCTACCGGAGATGCAGGCGCTCGCCGAACGCCTCGACGAGCTGCTGGCCGGGGCGAACCTCACGTCCGCCCTTCCGCTTCAGTTCTCGGCGTTGAAGACGGCCACGCCTTCCCCCGACGAGCTCTACGGACGCCGGTTGGAACGCGTCGGCCGGCGCGGCAAGTACCTGGTCTTCGACCTCGGCGGCCCGCGCCTGTTGATCCACCTTTCGCAGGGGGGACGCGTCGAATTGGAAGCCGCTCCGAAGACGACCCGGCCCAAGGGTGCCGTGGTCCGGCTGCGGTTCGAAGACAGGCCGGTCGTGTTCGTACGTGAGTACGGGACGCAACGCAAGGCCGGGTGGTGGGTGCTTGCGGAGGGTGACGACGGGCCCCTGGCCAGGCTCGGTCCGGAACCGGACGATGCCGGGTTCCGGGAGTTCATCGCGAAGGCAAGCGACAACCGGCGCATCCACACGATCCTCCGCGATCAGAAGACCGTCGCCGGCCTGGGGCGCGGCTACACCGACGACATCCTTCACGAGGCCGAGCTCTCGCCCTACGTATCGCTCGCGAAGCTGGACGATGCCGAACGTCGGAGGCTGCTGGAAGCGATCGCCGGCGTCCTGGCGTCGGCCTTGTCGAAGGAGCGCAGCCGATCGGGTGGCCTGCCCACCAAGATGCAGGGACGGTTCGCCGTGCACGGACATCACGGGAAGCCATGCCCCCGTTGCGGCACAACGCTGCAGCGCGTCTCGTTCGAGGGCTACGAGATCGTGTACTGCCCTGCGTGCCAGACCGGCGGCAAGGTCCTGGCCGATCGTCGCTTGTCACGGCTGATCCGATGAGCTCATCGGCGTAGGCTGAAACCGTGCCCCTGGAACGCAGCCTGAGCATCGACTTCCCACTGGATCTCCGTCACACCTGCGGCGTCCACAGACGCGGTTCAGGCGATCCGACGATGCGCGTCGACGCTCGTCGCATGGTGCGGGCGTGCCGCGTTCCGAACGGTCCGGTGACGATGGAGGTGTCGATCGAGGGTGGTGTGGTCGGGGCCGCGGCGTGGGGGCCGGGTGCCGAGCAGGCGTTGGACGAGCTCCCCGAACTTCTCGGAACCGCCGACGATCCCGACGCTCTGCGACCTCGGCACCGCGCCATAGCCGATCTGCACCGACGCTTCACGGGGCTGCGCATCGGCCGAACGCGTTCGGTAACCGAAGCCGTGATCCCGGCCGTCCTCGAACAGAAGGTCACCGGCAACGAGGCGTGGCGCGTGTTCCGAAACCTCGTGAGACGTTTCGGCGACCCGTCGCCGGGCCCCCATCGACTCTGGTTGCTGCCCCCGCCCCAGAGGCTGACCGCGACGCCCTACTTCGACTTCCACGCGGTCGGCCTGGAACGGAAGAGGGCTGAGGTGATCCGAGAGGTAGCGCGTCTCAGCCATCGTCTCGATCGCGTGGACATCGAGAGCGCAAGCCGATCGCTGCGGTCCATCCCCGGTGTCGGAGCCTGGACCATCGCCGAGGTCCGGGCGCGTGCGTTCGGCGATGCAGACGCCGTCTCGGTCGGCGACTATCACCTGCCGAAGCTCGTATGTTGGACCCTCGCCGGAGAGCGGGAAGGTGGCGACGATCGCATGCTGGAGCTGCTCGAGCCCTACCGCGGGCAACGCGGACGCGTCCTTCGCCTCCTGGAGCTGGGTGGTCTCCGCCCTCCGCGGCGCGGACCACGCATGCGCTCCCGAGCGTTGGAGCGGATCTGATGGGCTCATCGCTGCAGTGGCGTAACGAGAACGGGCGCCGGCCGATCGCCTCGGGCGACGTCGTTCGGATCGGTAGCGGCCGTCGTGCAGCGGACGCCTACCTGGCTCACTCGCAGCGCGCCGGGCCCGGCCTGATGATCCTGGCCCCTGTCGTCGACGGCGAGCTTCGAGCGTTCGTCGACCGCTGCCGGGACGAAGGTTTCACCGCGATGGCGCCCGACCTGAGCGGCGACTCGGCCGCCGAGGTGATGCGCGCCGCGGCGGAGATGCTCGTCGCGAACTGGCATCCCCGTCTGGGCGTGCTCGCCCTGCCCGGGACCGGGGACGCCGCGATCGCGTTGGACGGGTCGGTCCGTCTGGACGCCGTGGTCGTTCCCGCGGCGGCAGGTGCCGAGCCGCGGACCAGGGCTCCGGGGCTGGCGACCGACCTCGCCACCGAGGCCGGGCTGGCAGAGGCCCTCGAATTCCTCGCCTACCACCTCTCCTAGACGGTCGACGAAAACCGGCCTCCCGGGGCGGGGTACCCCTATAGTCGAACGCATGTTCGATAACGACGACAAGCCCTGGTTGGAGGGGCTCAACCCCGAGCAGCTCCGAGCGGTCTCGTCCGACGCACGCTCCCTGCTGGTCGTAGCGGGGGCGGGCACGGGCAAGACCAAGACCCTCGCTGCGCGCGTCGCCCGGCTTATCGACGACGGCGTCCCGCCCGGGCGCATCTTGCTCCTGACCTTCACCCGCCGTGCGGCTAGGGAGATGATCCGCCGAGCCGAGCGGATGGTGGCCGCCGGCGGGACCGCGATCTGGGGCGGCACGTTCCATGCTGTTGGCCACCGGCTGATCCGGAGCTTCGCATCGCGCGCGTCGACACTGGGCGATTTCACGATCATGGATCAGGCCGACTCTGCCGATCTGATAGGGCTGGTCCGCAGCGAGCTGCGCCTCGAGTCCACCGCCAGACGGATGCCTCAGAAAGCGACGCTCACTTCTATCTACTCGGCCGCGGTGAACGCGGCCGAGCCGTTGGAAGAACTGGTCCCGCGGCGCTTCCCGTGGTGCGAGGCCGATGTGGCTTCGATGTCGGAGATCTTCCGGGGATACGTCGCCCGCAAGCGCCGTCACAACCTCTTGGACTATGACGACCTGCTCCTGTACTGGCGCGCCCTCCTCGACGGCCATAGCGGCGATGCCATGCGCGACATGTTCGATCACATCCTCGTCGACGAGTACCAAGACACGAACGCGTTGCAGGCGGACATCTTGCTCGGGATGCGGTCGTCGACGGATCGTTTGATGGTCGTCGGCGACGATGCCCAGTCGATCTACTCGTTCCGCTCGGCCGACGTGCGAAACATCCTGGACTTCCCGGATCAGCATCCGGGGTGCGAGATCGTCACGTTGGAGAGCAACTATCGGTCGGTACAACCGATCCTCGATTGTTCGAACGGCGTTATCGCCCAGGCGAAGGAACGGCACACCAAGGAGCTGCGCGCCGTGCGTTCGGGTACGACGCGTCCGAGCCTGTTGACCTGCATGGACGAAGCCGAGCAATCACAAGAGGTCTGTCGTCTCGTGCTCGAGCATCTGGAGTCCGGAGTCGCCCTGCACGACCAGGCGGTGCTTTTCCGCACCGGCCATCACAGCGCGCTTCTCGAGGTGGAGCTGTCGCGGCGGAACATCCCCTTCGTAAAGTTCGGCGGTCTCCGGTTCGTCGAAGCAGCGCACGTGAAGGATGTCGTCTGCATGTTGCGGATACTCGAGAACCCTCACGACGAGCTTGCGTGGTTCCGCACCCTTCAACTGCTTGAGGGAGTGGGAGCCGCTAGCGCGCGACGGCTGATGTCAGAGCTCGGCGTACGGGTGATGGGGGAGCCCGGTCCCGACGACGATCCGTTGGGCCGCTTCATCGCAGGCGAGGTCAAGGTGCCTAAGCAGGCGATGGCCGAAGTCGGCACCTTGCGGCTCGCGTTCGCAGAGTGCCGTCGGGCTGCGGACGTCGCGTCCCAGCTTGAAGGCCTGACCGGGTTCTACGAAGGTCCCCTCGAGCGTCTCTACGACTCACCCCTCGCGAGGAGACGCGACCTGGAGGAACTAGCCGGGCTCGCCGCCGGCTACGAAAGCCGATCGAGCTTCCTGGTGGACATGGTTACGGACCCACCGGCAGCGACCGGGGAGCTGGCCGGTCCTCCGTTGCTCGACGAGGACTACCTGATCCTCAGCACGATCCATTCTGCCAAGGGGGCCGAGTGGGACGTGGTGCACCTCATACACGCGGCCGACGGGATGATCCCATCGGATATGGCCACCGGAGACGCGCAGGAGATAGAGGAGGAGCTCCGGCTGCTGTACGTCGCTCTGACGCGCGCCCGCGATTACCTCTACGTCTACTTCCCGCTGCGCTATCACCACCGCAGGATGGGTCTCGACGACAGCCACTCCTACGCCCAGCTCAGCCGCTTCTTCGCGGCTCCCGTGCTCGAGTCGTTCGAGCGACGATGGACGACGGCGGCCCGACTGCCCGAGCCCGACACGGTGGCAGGCGCGACCGCGTCCGTGGACGCGTTCCTCTCGTCCCTGTGGCCCTGAGGCGGTTCCCAGGGGCCTCAGACCAAGGCTTCGCTGCAGGAACACTCGCAGAGCAACTCGACCCCGTCGTCGCCGAGGTCGAGCACCACCACGGTGCACCCGCACCCGGTGCACGTCTCCGTGCCCGGCTGCAGGACGTCCATCCGATCGTTCATGTCCCCAAGCTAGGCGACACCTAGGACGGGTTTCCGGCTTTCAAGGTCGAATGCTTGGGTCGGTCGCCGGCACCTGAGTCGTGACGGATGGCCCCGGCCGCTCGAACCGTCGGTTATCGCGGTCGGCGACCAGCCTCGGTCGATGGCGAGTGGGTAGTCGCATCGCCCCGCGAAGGCGAACCGCACCTTCCTGTCCCGAGGGATCTTTCCCTTCTGCGACGTCGACGACCGCGACGTCCGCTTGGCGCGCGACCTGGCTTCCATCGCCGGCGTCGGTGCCGGGCGTTTCTCTCCTCCCGAGCGGGGTAGCCCAACTGAACCAAGTGCCGGGGGTCGGCACCGCGAGACGAGGAGGTACGAGACGATGAATGAAATACGAGAAGGGCTTGGCGCCGGGCTGGCCGCCGCGGCCACCTTCCTGCCCAAGTTCGTGGGCTTCCTGCTGATCCTCGTGGTGGGCTACTTCATCGCGAAGGCGATAGAGAAGGTGCTCGACCGCGTCCTCGAGAGCGTGGGTTTCGACCGCTGGGTCGAGCGCGGGGGCATCCGGACGGCGCTGGCGAAGTCCAAGTACGACGCTTCCTCGCTCCTGAGCAAGCTCGTCTTCTACCTGGCTTTCCTCTTCGTGCTCCAGCTCGCGTTCGGGATCTTCGGTTCCAACCCTGTCAGCGATCTGATCGCAGGCATCATCGCCTACCTGCCCAACGTCTTCGTCGCGGTCCTGATCCTTGTCATCGGTGCCGCGGTCGCGGCCGCGGTCAAGGAGATCGTGCAGGCATCGCTTGGTGGGCTGAGCTACGGCAATACCCTCAGCATCGTGGCCAGCGTCGCCATCTTGACGGTCGCCGTCTTCGCGGCGCTGGATCAGCTGGAGATAGCTCCGACCATAGTGAACACGCTGTTCACCGGGCTCGTGGTGCTGGTCGTCGGCTCTGGGATCGTCGCCATCGGTGGTGGAGGGGTCAAAACGATGCAGCGCTATTGGGAACGTGCTGCGAACCGCACCGAGCGGGAGGCCGACAACATCAAGCGTGAGGCCCACGGCGCAGGGGATCGGATCAAGGCTCGGGCGGAGGAGCGTGCCGACGAGGTCCAGCCGGATCGGGGAGCGGGACGCATCTCGGGCAAGGCGGGCTCCAGCCCCGGCGTCGAGGTCGCGGATGAAGGGACGACGACCCCGGGTCCGGGCGGTGCGACCGATACCTATCCGGCGGGACGAGAGGGCCGCACGCCCTAGATCCGGCGCTTCCACGGGGACCGACGGAGGACCGGTGGAGCCGGTCGTTCCTCGGGCGCCCCGCGCGGGCCGCAGAGGTTGTTCCGGCTCCTCCGCGGTCCCCGGCCGCGGTTTTTCGCCTGAGCGGTTCGGGGCGGGACGAGGGCGGAGGCGCTTCAGGAGCTTGCTGTGCTGCCGATAAGGAAGT
>WHSQ01000048.1:12347-20317 GCA_009380005.1 Actinomycetota bacterium
CCATCCCGGGGGGTCCCATCCTGGCTTACCGGGAAAGCTTCAGTCGCTTGCTCGCACTGCCGATAGGGGAGGGGACTAGTCAAGAGGGACTAGTAGCAGGAGATGGAGATGGATGCAGCAGTACCGCTAGCAGAAGCGCCGGCCCCGGCCCGCAGGGACGTCCGTAGCTTCCTCAACCACCAGCTCCGTCCGGTGCTGGAGAACGCGTCGATCCGGTACGGGGTGGTCGGTTTCCTTCTCGTCGCGGCCTCGGCCTTCAACCTGGTGCCCCAACCGACGGGTATGGAGTCCAGCTGGATGTTCATCGTGCCGGTGGCCATCTCTTCGATCGCCGGCGGCCTGAGGGAAGGCCTGCTGATTGCCCTCGCCGCATCGGCACTCAGCTCGCTGTTCTCCTATCCCGGTTCGCTCGACGTCGACGCGCTGGCGGTTTTCGGGGGCGTTCCGGCGCGCTTCGCCCTCTACGGCATCACCGCCGTCTTCCTGGGGGCGTTCGCCGATGCCCACTACGCGGTCCAATCGAGTCTCAGGGAACTGGCCAGCACCGACCCGCTGACCAAGGTCGCGAACGTGACGAGCTTCTACGAGCAGCTGGGCGTCCTCGAGGCCGGCATGTCGAGTTTCGCGGTTCTGCTCTGCGACCTCGACGACCTCAAAGCGATCAATGACAGGTTCGGTCATCAGGCCGGCTCGGAGGCCATCCAGGCGACGGCCGATGTCTTGCGTGACGTTGTCAGAGGGACGGACTGCGTGGCACGCTACGGCGGCGACGAGTTCGTGGTGACGCTCAAGGATGCCGATCGTGCCGGCGCCGAGCGGGTGGTCATGCGAGCGCGCGAGATGCTTCGGCGCGTAGAGCTCGTTCACGCTCCCGGTCACGGGGTCACCGTGAGCATCGGCGTGTCGGTGTTCGGCGAGGATGGCACCACAGCCGAGGATCTCGTGCGGGCGGCCGATACGGCCATGTACGCGAACAAACGCTTCCATAAAGGGATGCGCCGCGCCACTCAGCTCACCTCTGCAGAGTAGCGAGCCGGCACCGGTTTAGGCTGCCGGGCGTGAACGAATCGCCCGCACTGATCTACGAGAACACGATCCACGAGACACTCGGCATCCGTACCGTCGAGTTGTCGCCCGATCGCGTGGTGATCGAGATGGACGTGGGCCCGATCGTTCATCAGCCCATGGGCTTGTTGCACGGAGGTGCCTCCGCGGTGATCGCGGAGAGTGCCGCTTCGATGGGCGCGTACGTGAGCGTCGATACCGAGACGCAGTTCGCGGTCGGTATCGATCTGAACATCAGTCACCTGCGCGCGATGCGTTCGGGGACGCTCCGGGCTACGGCCGCACCGATCCGCAAGGGACGCGCGATCCACGTTTGGGGGGTCGACCTGCAGGACGAAGCGGGCAAGATGATCGCGGTGGCCAGGTGCACTCTCGCGGTCCGGTCTTGGAACGACCTCAAGGAGTAGGGATGTACGAACGGATCGTTGCCGGGACCGATTTGTCCAGAACGGCGCACGTTGCAACCGACCGTGCTGCGAACCTCGCACACCATCTCGACGCAAGACTGATCTTGGTTCACGCGGGACGGGACACCGATGGCGTCGAGGCGCTCGCCAAGGAGTACGGCGCCGAGGCCGTGGCCGAGAATCGGAACCCGGCCGAGCTGCTGATCGACAAGACCGAGGAGCTCGACGCGGATCTTCTGATCGTCGGAAGCGTGGGCATGCGGGGCGCGCGGCGCTTCCTGCTGGGGAGCGTTCCGAACAAGGTTTCGCACCACGCGCCGGCGGATCTCTTGATCGTGAAGACCGATCCGCCGCCGAGCGAGGTACGGGACTACGGGAAACTGTTGGTAGGCACGGACGGATCGCCTACCGCCATGCGGGCACTCGATGCTGCTTGCGAACTGGCCGGGAGATTGTCCATCGAGCCCGTGGTCGTGTGCGCTTACGAACCCATGACCGAACGCGAGAAGGAGCTGTTGCGCGCCGATCCGAGCAACGCCATCGCCCAATGGGACGCCGACAGATCGGCGCGCGACACGCCGGAGGAGTTCCGTTGGAGGATCGCAGGAGCCAAGCAGGCCCAAGACGTTCTGGACCGTGCGGCCGATCACGCCTCTCAGCGGGGGGTCGAAGCCGAAGTGCGAGCCGTGGAGGGGAATCCGGCCGAGGTACTCATCTCGATCGCAGAACAAGAGGGCTACGACGTCATCGTGGTGGGGAGCGTCGGCATGAGGGGGCCGAAGAGGTTCGCGCTGGGGAACGTTCCCCATCGCATCTCGCACCACGCGCCGACCGACGTACTCATCCTCAAGACCGCCTGACGTGTCGCTCCGAGTACTGGTCGTCTCGGCACATCCGGACGACATGGAGTTCGGCTGCGCAGGATCGGTGGCAAGGTGGGCCGACGAGGGGGCCGATGTCACGGTGGCGGTCGTGACCGATGGTTCCACCGGAACGCAGGATCGCGAGCTGATGGGCGAGAGGCTCGCCGCCATCCGACACGAGGAATCGCAGGCCGCGGCCGACGTTCTAGGGGTCAAGGAACTCGTCTGGATGGGCAACGTCGACGGTTACGTCGAGTACACGCTGGAGCTGCGAAAGGAGATAGCGCGTCTCTTCCGCAGGTACCGGCCTCACCGCTTCGTCGTCATGGACCCCACCCCCACCATCGAGGACCGTTTCGTGAACCATCCCGATCACCGGGCGGTGGGTCAGACATCTCTGGACGTGACCCTGAGCGCGGGGACCACGCCGGGGCACTTCCCCGAGCTGCTCGACGAGGGGCTGGAGCCGTGGCGGGGGTTGCGCGACCTCTACATCGCCGGTCCCGGCACCAAGCCGGTCGCCGTCGACATCTCTGCGACGATCGAGCGCAAGATCCAGGCGCTGCTGTGCCATCGCTCCCAGGTCGGCGATAACGCCGAGGGGATCGAGCAGTGGGTGCGGCAGTGGTCGGCCGAGGCGGGCAAGGCGGCGGGCTTCGAGTTCGCCGAGACCTTCCAGGTCATCGCCCAGGGCCCCGGCTTCCACGACGGGGAGCAGGACGAGGAAGTGGGGGACCTGCCGCAGGCGCCGCCGGATCCGCGCGCCAACCCGAGCTCGTGAGGCGTCGGGGCGGCCCGTCGTCAAGAGCTTGGTATGCCTGAGCTGCGGAGATGCGCTTGCAAGGGAAGGGTTAGGGGCACCTAACTGTTAGAGTGAAGACGTTCGACCACGACCCCCAGGAAGGTTGTTCTCAGTGGCGACGGAAACCGAAGACCTCAAGGTCCGGGAAGAGAACGAACAGGTCAGGGCCCTCAAGGGCTCCTATAAGTACGGCTGGCACGACAAGGTCGCCTACCAGGAGATCCCCCAGAAGGGCCTCTCCCATGAGGTCATCGACATGATGAGCGACCGCAAGGGCGAGCCGGATTGGATGCGGAAGTTCCGCCACAAGGCCCTGGACGTCTTCTACCGGAAGCCCATGCCGACCTGGGGGGCCGACCTCTCGACGATCGACTTCGACGACATCTACTACTACATCAAGCCCACGAACCTGGTTCAGTCCTGGGACGACATGCCCGAGGACATCAAAGCCACGTGGGACAAGCTTGGGATCCCCGAGGCCGAGAAGAACTACCTCGGTGGCGTGACCGCTCAGTACGAGTCCGAGGTCGTGTACCACAAGACCAAGGAAGAGCTCGAGAGCCGCGGGATCATCTTCACCGACATGGACTCGGCCCTGCGTGAGCACCCGGATCTGGTCAAGCAGTACTTCGGCACGATCATCCCGCCGGCCGACAACAAGTTCGCAGCACTGAACAGCGCGGTGTGGTCGGGCGGCTCGTTCATCTACGTCCCACCGGGGGTCGAGGTCGAGATCCCGTTGCAGGCTTACTTCCGCATCAATCAAGAGAACATGGGCCAGTTCGAGCGGACGATGATCATCGTGGACGAGGACTCGTGGGTGCACTACGTCGAGGGCTGCAGCGCTCCGGTCTACTCCAGCGACTCGCTGCACTCCGCGGTCGTCGAGATCGTCGTGAAGCGCAATGGACGTGCTCGCTACACGACCATCCAGAACTGGTCGAACAACGTCTACAACCTCGTGACGAAGCGCGCAGCCGCGTACGAGAACGGCATCATGGAATGGGTCGACGGAAACTTAGGGAGCAAGATAACTATGAAGTACCCGAGCGTCTACCTGCTGGGCGAGCGAGCTCGCGGCGAGGTGCTTTCGATCGCTTACGCCGGCGAGGGGCAGCACCAGGATGCCGGAGGCAAGGTCATCCACGCCGCCCGCAACACGTCCTCGGCGATCACCTCCAAGTCGATCAGTAAGGACGGGGGCCGGGCCGGGTACAGAGGCCTCGTACGGATCGAGGAGGGGGCCGACGGTTCCAAGAGCCACGTGATCTGCGATGCGCTGATCCTCGACGAGCAGTCGCGAAGCGACACCTATCCATACATAGAGATCGAGGAAGAGAACTCGGCCGTCAGTCACGAGGCGACCGTTTCGAAGGTCTCCGACGACCAGCTCTTCTATCTGATGAGCAGGGGGCTCGACGAGACCCAGGCCATGCAGATGATCGTTCGGGGATTCATCGAGCCGATCACCAAGGAACTTCCCATGGAGTACGCGGTCGAGCTCCAGCGACTGGTCGAGCTTCAGATGGAAGGCTCGGTCGGTTAGCCAAGTTAGCTGATCCCCACGGATCCGGTCGTACCGGTCACTTTCCAACCATCGGTCGCGGCCTCGACGACGTAGGTCAACCACGTGCCACAGAGGCTGCCGCAGAGCATCCCCACCTTGACTTCGACTCGGTCGGCGCCGTCGGGGATGGTTCCGAGACTAACCAGTGCGGCGCCGTCCATCTTCAAGCCGCCTTCATCCTCGTTCACGGCCTCGTCGCCCTCAACGAAGCGGACATCGGGGAGATCCGAGAGCTCCGCTTGGAGGGCGTCACGCATCTCGGGGGCCATCGACTCGCCCTCGTCCCCGTCGTCCGCCGAGCCAGAACGGTCGCCTCCGACGATCGTGTCGATCAGCACGTGGTCGAAGGGGACGTCCCCGTCGGCCCCGCCGAAGGTGTTGTCGACCCGGATGATCTGGTGGATGACGGCCGAATAGATCTGGACGTGCCGGGGGGAAGCCGGTTCTCCGACCTGGGTGCCGGGGGTTCTTCCGGCCTCCGGATCGATCGGCGTTTTGCCGGATCCGGGCGAGCCGCACGCCGCCATCACCAGGGCGGTGGCTACCAGGACTGCGCGCAATACCCGGTTGGGAGCCATCGCTGCACCTCCTCGCTTCCTCTCTCGGACCTGACGCTTAGACGACCGAAAGATATGTCTTGTTCCCTTGATCGTGCCCGGCGCTTAAACCCGACGAATACTCGATGCTTGCTGGCACGATGAGTTCGTGCCTCTTCCGATAGAGACCGAACGGTTGATCATCCGCTCGCCGTCTTTCGAGGACGTCGAGGCTTTTCACGACATCATGACGGACGAGCGTGTCACGGAATTCCTGCCGATCGATCCGAACGCGTCCATCGAGGAGAGCCGTAGGCGCGCGGAGCGGCGGATGCAACACGAGGTCGCCCACGGATTCACATTGTGGACGGTGGTCGATAGGGCAACCGGTGAGATCGCCGGAGCGTGTGGATTCTTCCTGGTGGAGGGGGTCGGTCCGGAGATCGAGCTGGCGTACCACTTCTCCGCCGACCACTGGAACAAGGGGTTCGCCACGGAAGCCGCGATCGCGTGCTTGCGCTTCGGTTTCGAGGAGCTCAAGCTCGGCCGTATCGTCGCCATGACCTTCCCGGAGAACTTCGCTTCCCGGCGGGTCCTCGAGAAGGTGGGCATGACCCTCGAGCGCAAGGCGGAGTACTACGGCCGGGACATGGTCGTCTACGCCATCGAAGACCCGAACGACATAAGCGCCGCCTGACTCCCGGCCGCTGTGATCGGCGGAGAACATCCCCGACGACGGCAAACGTCCGAGACACGCGGGCGCCTCTGGCACGATGGAGGCATGCAGCGTTCTGACGTCCTGATCGTCGGCGCGGGAATCATGGGCGTATCCACCGCATATGCGTTGTCCCGGGCCGGCCGCAATGTCACGCTGCTCGAGCAGTTCCGGCTGGGTCACGACCGGGGGTCCAGCCACGGCAAGTCGCGCATCTTCAGGTTCTCCTACCCGGATACGAGCTACGTCGAGATGGGCATCGAGTCCCTGGCCCTTTGGCGTGAGCTCGAGGAAGAAGGCGGCGTTCATATCCTGGAGCAGGCCGGTGGCTTCGACGTAGGAGCAGGCATCGAGTCGAACGCTGCTGCACTGGAGGCGTGTGGCGCTAGTGCGGAGATCATAACCGGTCGTCAAGCAGCAGCCCGCTGGCCGCTGGTTCGCTTCCCCGACGAGGGGCCGGTGCTCTTCTCGCCCGACTCGGGTTGGACGGATGCAGAGCTCGCGGTGCGAACCTTCACCGATCTCGCTCGGGCGCGGGGCAGCGTTCTGAACGAAGGTCGGCGGATCGTGGAGATCGCACCTTCGGATGAAGGCGTGGACATCCACAGTTTGGATGGATCGTGGTCCGCAGACGTAGTCGTGGTCACGGCCGGAGCCTGGGTCCGCAAGTTGGTGGGCCCCCTCGGTATCGACGTTCCCGTTCACGTGACGCGCGAGAGCCCCGTCTTCTTCCGACAGGCCGGGCACGCGCCGACACTCGTCGAATGGGGAGGTGAGCTCCTTCGCTACGCGCTACCTGATCCCGACCACGGGCTCAAGGCGGCCGAGCACATGGTGGGTCCGATCGTCGATCCGGACGACGATGGGGGCGCGGATCCGGCTTCGATCGAGCGGGTGACGAAGTGGGTGAGCGAAAGGTTCCCGAGCGCGGATCCCGCCCCGGTGGAGGCCCAGACGTGCTTCTACACGACCACCGACGACGAACGATTCATCCTCGAACGTCATGGTCGCGTCGTCGTCGGTTCACCCTGCAGCGGGCATGGCTTCAAGTTCGCGCCCTTGATCGGCCGGCGGCTGGCCGTGCTCGCGGAGGAAGCTCTCTAGAGTCCCGCCTCGAGCTCGTGGTGCTCCGCGTTCCGCCGCGCTTGTAGAGCGATGACCGCGGCGATCACCAGGAGGCCGCCGGCGAGCTGGATGGCCGAAAGAGCCTCGTTCAGGAAGATCCAGGCGACGAGCGCGGCCAGGACGGGTTCGAGCGTCGCCGCGATGACGGCGCGCTCCGCGCGCACGCGTTGGATGCCCCAGACGTACAGGAGGAAGGGCACGAGGGTGCCGGCCACGCCGACGAACGCGATGCGAGGCATGTTCGATGGGTCGAACAAGGCATGGGGCCATCCGGCGAACGCCTGGATCCCGATCCAGAAGATGCTGGCGATGGCGAAGGCGCGGAACATGGCTCCGACCGGACCATAAGCGGGGCCAGCCTCGTCCCCGAGCAGCGTGTAGGAGGCGAAGAAGAGGGCGCTGGCGAGGCCGAGGACGACGCCGATGGGATCCACCTCGCCCGTGCCGCCCAGCACGAGGCCGCTGACGAGGATCACGCCCAGCATGGACGCGGCCAGAGACGCGAGCAGACGACCCTCCGGCCTGCGCCTGAGCACCAGTGCGGTCCAGGCGACGACGACGACGGGAGCCGAGTATTGCAGCACGATGGCGACCGCCACCTTCAACCGATCGATCGCTCCGTAGTAGGTGGCCGTGACCAGGGCGATGGACAGCCCGAAGGCGAGGAGCTTCAGGGGATGGATGTGGTGCTCCGATCTCCTGAACCCGCCCCCGAGGCCCAGACCGACCATCCCGATCAGCACGCGAGCCTCGGTCAGCTGGAAGGGCTCGACGCCGTCGGAGAAGAGCGAGTCGGCGACGACCGCGGCAACCGCCCACAGGGCGGCGGCGAGACCGATGGCGACGAGCCCGGCGATCTCCGGTGAGAAGCGGGTGCGTGCCCGGTTCGG
>WHSQ01000490.1 GCA_009380005.1 Actinomycetota bacterium
TGAATCGTATGGTACAACTTAAAGTTCAGATGAACAGCGGGTCGGTGGACAGCTTGAACGTGTCACTCAGGTGCGGCTTGAGCCCGAACGCCTTCCAGATCCGCCCGACGGTGGACCTGGACAGCCCGGAGCGGCGGGTCATCGACGATCTGGACCAGTGGGTGGCGTCTTTCGGGGTGTTCTCCAGGGTGTCCACGATCACCTGCTCCACCTGCTCGTCGGTGATCGTGCGCGGGGCGCCCGGCCGCGGCTCGTCCACCAGCCCGTTGAGCCGGCGTTCGACGAACCGGGACCGCCACTTGCCCACCGTCGGCCGCGACACCCCCAGCCGACGCGAAATCGCCGACGTGCCCTCACCATCAGCAGCCGCAAGAACGATCCTGGCCCGCATCGCATGCCCCGCACGAACCGACGACGACCGCGTCCACCTCACCAACGTGGCCCGATCCTCATCGCAGATCGGCACCCGCACCGCAGAAACCGCCATGCCTGATCATCCCGCGTGTCCCGCGTCAAGATGTTGGCAGGGTTCTGACGATTTCAAAGTTGGGTTCGGTCGGGTCGGCGATGCCGAGTTGAACGTCGAGTGGGCGGTGCCAGCACAGCGCTTCGTGCGGGCGGGTCTGGTTGAACTCAAGCCGGTACTGCTCGGCGTGGTTCC
>WHSQ01000491.1 GCA_009380005.1 Actinomycetota bacterium
ACTCCGCTCTTGTCATCTTGATCATCAGTGGATGCTTAACCCAGGCCCAGTGGGCGAAGTACCTGGGATGTTGCGCGGTGATGCGCTCCCAGGCCGCCCTGGCCTTTCGGCGGGCCTGCAGCCGCTTGTATTTCTTCCGGATCCAACGCATCAGGTAGGTGTTGATGCGCGCCAGAAGGGTGGACAGCGCGGACGGGTAGAACGCCCCGTAGCAGCGCATCCACCCCCGGATGATCGGGTTGATCATCCGGGTGAGCTCGGCGAGGCTGAGTTCGGTGCGCCGGTGTAACCGCCACCCTCGCACCGTGCGGCTCAGCTTCTTCAAGGCGTCCTTGCTGATCGCGGGCAGAAACGCGGTGAATACGTTTCCGTCGCGGTCACGGGCCGCGCGGGCTCGGAACGTGTATCCGAGGAAGGTGGACGACGTGTGCTCATAGGCGTCACGTCGATTCCCGTCCTTGCAGTACACGATCTTGGTCTTGTCGGGATGCAGCCGCAGCCCGACCTGATCCATCCTGTTCGCGATCGCCTGACGCACGTAACGCGCCTGGCGTTCGCTGACGCAGTGCACGACGGCATCATCGGCGTACCTTTCGAACGGGATGGCCGGGAACTCCCGGGCCATCCACGCGTCGAAGGCGTAATGCAGGAACAGGTT
>WHSQ01000492.1 GCA_009380005.1 Actinomycetota bacterium
CTCGACCATGCCCACCAGCCGGTCATGATCGATGCTTCCGAAGAAGTCGGCGATGTCGAACTCCGCGACATGAGTGGCGCCCTTGATGAAGCCGATACGTACCTGCTCCATCGCCTGCGTCGCCGATCGGCGCGGCCGGAACCCGTAAGAGACCGGCAGGAAGTCGGCCTCGAAGATCGGTTCCAACACCATCTTGGTCGCCTGCTGCGCCACCCGGTCACGAACCGTCGGTATCCCCAACGGCCTCCTGCCACCATCTGATTTCGGGATCTCCACGCGCCTGGCCGGCGCGGGACGATACCTGCCCTCACACAAGTCACGGGACAACTCACGCAGTATGCGGTCCACCCCGTATTCCTCTACCTGCTCCAGGGACAGCCGGTCAACACCGGCCGCACCCCGATTGGCCCGGACCCGCTTCCACGCCGCCCACAGCACGTCAGCTCTGTGGACACGGTCGAACAGGGCATGGAAACGCCGCTTCGGAGACTGCTTGGCCGCAGCCCATAGCTTGCGTTGGAGTCGTCGCACGTTATCGATGGGAGGTGTCCCATCGGGGGAGTTGGACCGGGCGGTCCCGGTCATGCCCTTACGCTTACCCCCACCACCAGCATGATCAAAGTCAGGGCCCTTCCCTCCCGGCGCGTTCTGTT
>WHSQ01000493.1 GCA_009380005.1 Actinomycetota bacterium
GGCGGGGGCTGGCCTCACGGGGCGTGCCGAAGGTGATCTACGTCGACAATGGGTCCGCGTTCGTCTCTGCGCCGTTGGCCCGCGCCTGCGCGGTGCTCGGGATCCGTCTGGTGCACTCCAAGCCCGGCGAGCCCGCCGGCCGCGGCAAGGTCGAGCGATTCTTCCGCACCGTACGCGACCAGTTCCTCGTCGAAGTCGACGCCCGCGGGGTCGCCGACCTCGAGCAGCTCAACCAGCTGTTCACCGCCTGGGTCGAGCAGGTCTACCACCGCCGGATCCACCGGGAGACCACGCAGCGCCGATCGAGCGGTTCATGACCGCCGGGATCCCCGACGTGCCCAACCCTGCTCGGGCGACAAGTGGCGGACCTGCCCACTGTGGCAGCAGACGGCGGAGCTGCTGGGGTCGTTGCTCGAATCGCTCGATCCGCCGCCGCCGCCGCAGGCCGCGGTGTTCACCGCGCACGGGCAGGCGCTGACGCGGTCCGGCATCTACAAGATCGTGCGACGCCACGCGGCGAGTCTCGATGACGCTCGAACAAACCGCAGGGTCAGCCCGCACATCTTCCGCCACACCGCGGCCGTGCACCTGCTTGAGGTAGGGGGCCCCGAGGTTTCCGGACAGGGACCACTATGATCCCCGTCTGGAAGCTG
>WHSQ01000494.1 GCA_009380005.1 Actinomycetota bacterium
CACGATGCCGCTCCGTCGGTCGAGACGAACACACCGACTGCGGGAGAGGCCGCGTAGATCGTCGCTGGGCCCGCCCCAAGCGCGTGCACGTCGGTATTGGGCAGCCCCTCGTTGCGCTGCTCGAAGGTCTCACCGCCGTCGGTCGACACGTAGAGCCCGGGATGTCCTCCAACGAGGATCGCGTCGTCGGTGAAAGCCCACCCCATCGCGTCGGCGCCGTCGAGCGTCTCTATCGGCTCCCACGATCCGCCCCCGTCGCGCGACACCGAGACGCCATCATGGCTGCCGATGTAGACCGTGTCGGGATCGTCGGGATCGACGACCAGCGAATGGAGGTCCGACCCGACGACCGGGTTCGTCCCCCCGGCTCCGGGCGCTTGGGCGTCGTCTCCTCCCGAGCGGGCCGCGAGCACGACCCCGATCAGAACCGCGAACCCGACCGCCCACGGGAGCCAGCCGCGCGTGCGGTGCCATGGCGCGGCCGGTGTCCTGCTCCGGGATGGCGGTGGCTTGCGTTTCTGCTGTCGCCGCGACGGCTGGCGTGTTCGCGTCTTAGCCATCGACTCTTTTCACCTTGTCCTGGAGCACGCGCTCCGCCTTGAGCCGCGCGACCTCTTCACGCAAGGCCGCGATCTCCTCGGAGGCATGGACGG
>WHSQ01000495.1:0-209 GCA_009380005.1 Actinomycetota bacterium
GACGAGGAGCGCGCGATCATGAAGAGACACCCCGAGCTCGGCGAGCAGATCCTGCGACCGATCGGCAGGCTCGAAGATGTTCTCCCCATCATCCGGCACTGTCACGAGCACTACGACGGCACCGGCTACCCGGACGGTATCAAGGGCGAGGACATACCGGTGGAGTCGCGCATCATCCTCACGTGCGACGCGTTCGATGCGATGACGAC
>WHSQ01000495.1:219-653 GCA_009380005.1 Actinomycetota bacterium
GGCGCCTCCAGCGCGGCGCGGGGACCCAGTTCGATCCCGAGCTCGTGGCGGTCTTCCTACGACTCCTCGAGTCCCAACCAAGCTTCGCCCAGGGCCACTAGATACCGCTCCGGGCCCGGCTACCGCTCCCGCGGCCGCTCCGCTATCAGACGGGTTTGAATTGCTCGAAGGGGTTGCGGCACGCCTTGCAGTAGTAGAGAGCGCGGCAAGGCGTGGGGCCGAAGGCGTTCTCGTTCACCGTGTCCTTGCTGCCGCAGAAGGGGCAGACGGCGAAGGTTGGCAGTGCGATGTCGCCGATGAGCACGGGCCCGTGGCCGGTGGGCGGCGCGAGGCCGAACTCGGTGAGCTTGCGACGACCCTCTTCGCTGATGCGATCCGTCGTCCACGGGGGGTCGAACGTGAAGTCGACGTTGACGTCCTCCACGCCGGGGACC
>WHSQ01000496.1 GCA_009380005.1 Actinomycetota bacterium
GTCTTGAGAGGGAACCTACGCCCGTCCTCATTTACACCGAGGCTGCGACGCGACCTGAACTTGCACACCGCGGATTTGAAGCTGTCTCGCGCCAACTCGGGAATCTCACTGGACGGCAACAGCGAGAACCCCAGGGACAACGCGACGGCGAGCGTCAGCACGAGCCCGAGGTACTCGGGCAGCGACTGACCGCTCTCGCGCGGCGGGTGAAGGTGCGGATACCTGACGATCCTAGAGCTCCACGGCCGTCACGGCATGAGTCCACGAACCCTCTCCGCACCGCACCCGCCCAGGCCCGGGGACCCGAATTACGTAAGCGAGGACACCAGGACGGTCGCGGAGACCACGAGGACCAGCGACGCCAGGACCAGTCCGAGCACGTAGACCAGGATCCCCGATCCGGCGACCGTGTCGACGTACGCGGTCGTGGGCTCGCCCGGGTCGTAGGCCACCCGGACGGACTCACCGGGCTGAGCCACCGGCGGGTTGGAGGTCGCCAGGCTCTCCGCTTGCACGACCCTTCCCTGCAGTGTGCGGAACTCGAGGACGGGCGCGTACTGCGTTCCGTGAGAGCTCGGGGAGCTCACCGCACGGAGCTCGAGCACGACACCGGGGACCCGTACCGCCGCCCTGCTCGTCCTGCGATGGTCCA
>WHSQ01000497.1 GCA_009380005.1 Actinomycetota bacterium
CGATCTTGTCGGTCTTGACCTTGGCGCTTGTGATCGCCCTGACCGCTTTGGCGTTAACCAACACGACCCGCTCCACAAAGGGTTCGAGGATGCGGACGATCGCCAGCGCGTTGCCGGTGACCTCCAGACAGACGTGATCGTCGGGCGCAAGGCTCTGGGCGAACACCTGAAGATGTTCGACGTCTGCTGGGATGCGCGGGTGGCTGCGGATCCTGCCGTCTTCTGAGATCGCGACCTCGCAGAAGTCGCGGTGAACGTCTAATGCGATGAACCTCAACCTGTTCTCCTTTCCATCCGATCTGCGAAGGTTGGGAGACCAGGCGGGTGAACGACAACTACAGATACGTGCTCGCAGCACAACCGGGTCAGTCGCAGGGGCGGCCAGTTACAACGTCGGGCTCGCAGCCCATAGTGCGAACGGCCTACCGTCCTGCGTTCTCCCGAAAGCCCCCGGCCCGGTGAAGCTCACGCTACCGCCGCACCGGTCACGGAACCTGGCTTTCTCGGGCATCTTCATGCCCCTACAACGGGCACCGGCCTCATCGCTCGCTCGACATGAATCCCCCTGTACCCAGATCCCCTTCGGTGACATTCGAAGCTACTCCGGGATCGGTGATCAGGCGGGATGTTCTCGGGGGCCAGATCCACGAGT
>WHSQ01000498.1 GCA_009380005.1 Actinomycetota bacterium
GGCTCCTCCTTGGCTTCCAAGCCTAAGAGCCTCCACTCAACCCAGGGTGGATCACAGGGCTTCGACTTCTGGTTCGGTGAGGAACGTGACCAGCGCCTTGTCGAAGCGCTTGGGAGGCATGGCCAGGACCCGGGCGATCGTGGCGGCGTGCTCGGGGTGGCGCAGAGCGGCGTAGCGAAACAGCGAACGGATCGCTGCCAGGCGGGCGTTGCAGGTTCGGTCGCTGTTGTGCCGCTCGTGCTCGAGGTGGTGCAGGAACGCCGACACCAGCGTGGCGTCGATGTCGTCGATGTCGAGCAGGGACGGTGGCCGCCCGGTCCGCTGCGCGGCGAAGCCGAGCAGCAGCCGCCAGGCGTCGCGGTAGGCGGCGACGGTCTGGGGGCTGGCGTGGCGCTCGCGGATCAGTCGGTCGGTGAAGAACGCTTGCAGCGTGGGGGCGAGCGCGCTCACCGGCGGGCCGCCGGGTGCTGGTCGAGGCGCGCCGCGGCAAGGGCCATCAGCTCGGGCGCAGCCGACAGATACCAGTACGTGCCGGCCGGGTTGGCGTGCCCCAGATAGGTCGACAGCGCCGCCAGTCGGTGGGCGACGTCGTGGCCGTCGCGGTGTCGGAGAGCTCACTCGTCCGGGTGTTCGCGCGGGGCGAGCTCCGGG
>WHSQ01000499.1 GCA_009380005.1 Actinomycetota bacterium
AAACAAGGTCGGAGGGCCGGCATCGCACGATCGCGGTGCCGGCCTCTTCGCGTCCCGGATCGCTCGGCGACGACCGTTTAGAGCGTGGAGACGAGAACCGCCGCGATCACCAGCGAGATCAGGTTGTAGAGCCCGGTCACGACCGCGACCGTTGCGGGTGAGGGTGGCTCGGTCGGGTCGAAGACGACCGAGAAGAGGTTCATATACTGCGCGTAGCCGATGCCGACGACGAGGCCGAGGACGAGGCCCTCACCGACCGTGTCGGATGCGGTCGCCTCCGCCAGCATCGCCGTGGCCATCGACGCGATGAGATAGGCGATCGCCGGGAAGGCGTAGATAGGACCCGGTCCCGGGGCCTGGATTCCCTCCCAACCCATGGCCCTCATCCACGTCTTGCCGAAGAGCGGTCCGTACCACAGCGCTCCCAACACCATGTAGACGATCGTAGCGACCACGACTCCGAGCCAGCTGATCTCGCCGAGCGTATCGAACGTCATATCGGCCTCCCTCCCGCGCCGAGGTTCGGCGCGTCTCGATCGAACCTCAGGCAGCCGATCCGAGCGTGGATTTCCACCCCGGCGGGCGAAGATGGGGCATCAGCAGTTACAGAAGCGCTGCGTCGTCCATAGTTCGCGGCCCTCTCTCGCCGCG
>WHSQ01000049.1:0-16007 GCA_009380005.1 Actinomycetota bacterium
CTCGATGCCGGTATCGCCGACGGGGCGACCGGTCGCATCGGCGGCGTGGCCAACGTCAAGGTCCGGCACCCCATCTCTCTGGCGCGTCGGGTCCTGGAGGAGACGCCCCACGTGTTGCTGACGGGGGCCGGAGCCGTCGAGTTCGGACGCCAGGAGGAGCAACTCCGAGACACGACCGTGGACCAGCGCCGCCGCTGGCAACGCGCGTTGGACGCCGGAACGCTGGGGTTGAGGTACTTCGGAGACCCCGCACGCGTGGACACGGTCGGAGCCGTCGCCCTCGACGATTCCGGGCGGCTCGCCGCGGGATCCTCGACGGGAGGCGTCTTCGGCAAGCTACCCGGGCGCGTTGGCGACGCGCCGATCTTCGGGGCAGGCATGTACGCCGACGACACGGTGGCCGTGGTCGGAACGGGGATCGGCGAGCTGTTCCTCGGGGGCCTGGCTGCGCTGCGCGTGGCGCTGCGTGTCTCGGAGGGAGCATCGCCCCAGGAAGCCTGCGAACTCGTGATCACGGAGCTGGCCGACATCCGCGTCACCGACGTATCCGAGCCCAGCGCCGGTCTACTCGCCCTCGATGGGCGAGGTCGGATGGGGGCCGCGTACCGTGGTGCGTCGTGGCCCGTCGAAGGTCCGGATGGTCCCGTCGATGCCGTACGTATCACCTAACGCTCAGCGCTGAGCGCGCAGGCCCAGGTACGTGATCATCAACATCATGAACAGGAGCCCGAGAACCCCAAGCATGACGAACCCATAGTGGCGCGTCCTGATCATGACGCGGCCCGGTTGATGCAGGGCCTCCCGGTAGGCATCGTGTGCCGCGATGAGCCAGAGAGCGAAGGCGACGAGACCGAATGTCGCCGCCACCAGCGGGGCGTTGCCGAAGAACGATGCGATCGCGACGCCGAGCGTGAAGACGCCTATGACCCCCCGGGCGATGGCGTCGCCCCACAGCCCGAGATAGGCATGACCGGCCCCGGGAAGGAATAGCGAGTACATCGCCGCGTTGTTCGGGTTCCCGGTGATGGCGTCGGATCGCTTGTCCCGGACGGTCTCGGCGAAAGGCGCACCGCACGCGGTGCAGGTCTGTGCCTCGATGGGGTTCTGGCTCGTGCACACCCTGCACGTCCACTGGATCCCGGCCTCGGTCACTTCGAAAGCACCGCGCCGGGTTCCCACGGCTGCGGGATCGACCTCTACGGCGGGAGCGTCCGCAGCCGCTTCCGGCCGGGGGCCCGACGGAGGCTGCGTTGGGGTCGAGGCGGACGCCGGCGGCGGCGGAGGTTCGGGTCCCCGGAACCGCTGGAGGCATTGACCGCACCACTCGGCGCCCTCCCGATTGAGCGCGCCGCAGTTCGGACAGCGGATCTTGCCCGCCGGAGCTGGGGCATCCATCCGGAGAAGGGTAAGGGGTAGGGCCTACTCGTAGCTGTATTCCTCCGAGGGGAACTCTCCCCGAGCGACCTCGTCCTTGAAGGCGTTCGAGGCACGGCGGATGTCATCCCCGAGCGAGGCGTACTTCTTGACGAACTTCGCGGTGCGGTAGGGGGTGATGCCGAGGAAGTCGTGCCACACGAGTACCTGTCCATCGCAGTCGGGGCCGGCTCCGATGCCGATGGTCGGGATCGACAGGCTCTCGGTGATCTCCTTCGCCAGGCCCGCCGGGACGGCCTCGAGCACCAGCGAGAACGCACCCGCCGCCTCGAGAGATTTGGCGTCCTCCGCGATCTTGTGGGCCTGCTCGTCGTCGCGGCCCTGGACGCGGTAGCCGCCGAACGCGTTCACCGACTGCGGCGTGAGTCCCAGATGGCCCATCACCGGGATACCGATCGAGGTCAGACGTGAGACGAGATCGAGAACCGACTCTCCGCCTTCGAGCTTCACGCAGTTGGCTCCCCCCTCTTTCAGGAACCGGCCCGCGTTGTGGATGCCCTCCGTTACCGAGCCCTGGTAGCTCATGAAGGGCATATCTCCGACCACCAGAGCGTTCTTGGTGCCCCGCCGGACGGCCTTCGTGTGGTGGAGCTGATCCTCCATCGTGACCGGCACGGTGGAGTCGTAGCCCAGCATGACCATGCCGAGTGTGTCGCCCACCAAGATCAGCGGGATGCCCTCCTCGTCGAGGAGCTGGGCGGAGAACGCGTCGTAAGCCGTGAGCATCACGAACTTCTCACCGCGTTCCTTGAAAGCGCGTACGTCGCGCACGGTGATGGCCACTGTCGCCTCCTGAGTCAGGTAGCCGCAGTTACGCCCCGAAGTCTACGCCCGGGATGCAGAGAGGGGACCCAGATCGGGCCCCCTCTCCGGACGACCGACCGCTGCGGTCGCCTAGGTTCCCCCCGGCTCCTACTTCCGGACCGGCGCCTTGGCCCCGGCTCCCTCGGGCGACTCCTTCGAGTACATGTCCTCGATGACGTCACCGTAGATCTCGCCGATCTTCTTGCGCTTCACCTTCATGGTTGGGGTGATCTCGTCCTCCTCCTGGAGGAAGTCACGCTCGAGCACCCGGAACTTCTTGATGCCCTCGACCTTGGCGAGCTTGGTGTTCACGTCGTTCAGCGCCCCTTGGATCTCCTTGATCAGCCGTTCGTGGGTCGCGGCCTCCGCGGTGCTCGATCCGGCCCCGTGCTCCTGGGCCCAGCCGGGAGCCTTCTCTTCGTCCAGCGTGATCAGCGCGGTCAGGAACGGACGCCGATCGCCGATCACTACGACCTGGCTGATCAACGGATGGGCGTGCTTCACCTTGTTCTCGAGCTCCTGCGGGGCGATGTTCTTTCCGCCGGCGGTGATGATCAGGTCTTTCTTGCGGTCGGTGATCTTCAGGTAACCGTGCTCGTTGAACTCCCCGACATCGCCCGAGTGCAGCCAACCCTCCTCGTCGATCGCCTCCCGGGTCGCCTGCTCGTCCTTGTAGTAGCCCTTCATCACGTTGCCGCCACGGGCGAGGATCTCGCCGTCGTCGGCAAGCTTGCACTCGAGTCCGCCCAAGGGCGTCCCTACGCTGCCGATCAGGATCGCGTCCGCCTTGTTCCAACTCGTCGGACCGTTGTCCTCGGACTGGCCGTAACCCTCGGTGATCTTGATGCCGATGGAGTGGAAGAACCAGATCAGCTCCGGCGCCAGCGGAGCGGCCGCCGAGAGGGCCAGCGTGCATTCGTCGAGGCCGAAGCGCTCGCGGATCTTGTGCAACACGAGCTTGTCGAGGAGCTTGTGTTGGATCTTGACGCCCAGCGGTACCTTCGCGTCGGCCATCTTACCGCCGCGGGACACGGCCTCCTGCTCGGCCTGTGTGACCTGTTTGCCGAGCTCGATCGCCTTGCGCGCCAGCTTCTTCTTGCGTTCCTCGGACTTGTCCTTGGGAGGAACCGCCGCCATGGCTTGGAAGCCCGCGTAGAACTTCTCCCACACGCGCGGCACGCCGAAGAAGTACGTGGGCTTGCACGCGTTGAGGTCGACCAGCAGCGTGTCGATCGACTCGGCGAACCAGGTCTCGGTCCCGTAATAGATGTGCAACAGGTGACTGATCATGCGCTCCGCTATGTGAGAGAGCGGCAGATAGGAAAGGGCACGGCCCTTGTACGCGACGAGGTCACCGTAGTGGTCCTTAGCCGACTCGTCTCCTATGGGGATGTGCTCCTCGGAGTGATTTGCCGTCCACCAGACGTTGGAGTGAGTGAGCATCACGGCCTTGGGGGGGCCGGTCGTGCCGGACGTGTAGACGAAGGTCGCCAGGTCCTCCGGCCTCACCGTCTGACGGGCGGCCTGCAGATCAGCATCGCTCACGTCCTTGCCGAGGGCGAGGAAGTCCTCGAACGTCATGACGAGATCTGCGTCCGCATCCCCCTTATAGCCATCGAACACGATCACCTTCTGAAGGTCCGGGAGCTCTCCGCGCATCTTCAGGATCTTCTCGAGTTGATCCGTCGTATCGACGAAAGCGAACTTCGACTCGGAGTGGTTCGCGATGTACGCGACCTGCTCGGGCGAATTGGTCTGGTAGATCGCCGCCGTGGCACCCCCGACGCACATCGAAGCCACATCGACGACGTGCCACTCGGGCCGGTTGTTCGAGAGGAGGCTGATCTTGTCGCCGTGTCCGTACCCCAGCGAAAGCAGCGACTTGGAGACCGCCTCGACCCGGTCCCCATAGTCCTTCCAGGTGACGTCTTTCCATCCGCCCGACTCTTTGTAGCGCAACGCGATGCGCGTCGGATGGGCCGCCACCCGCTCGTGGAACCTCTCGACGATGGTCTGAGCCATCACATCCCCCTAGGAGTCAGAAGCCGATGCGGTCAGCAGTTTAAGGCGAGATCCACTCGGTGGCCAAAACGGATCGGATCCGGTCGGGGATAGGCGGGTGCGAGTAGAGGGTCCAGATCGCGATGCGAGGCGGTCGAAGGTCGGCGAGGTTGGCGAAGGCGAGTCGCCTGAACACCCGGACGGCGGTTTTGGGGTCTTCGGTCAGTTCCACGGCGACCTCATCGGCACGACGTTCGAACGAGCGCGACACGGCGCTCTGTAAGGGAAGAGTCAGCAGTCCCATGATCGCCACGAAGAGCAGCAACAGGGGCATCGCACGGACGTCCGATATCCCGGAGGCTCCGGCCCAAGCCCAGAAACCACTCCTGCCCGAGAGCCAAGCGAGGAGCGCGAAGCCGACCAGCAGGCCCGCCGACGCTATCGCCACATTCTTCACGATGTGGTTCTCCGTTTGGTGCCCGAGCTCGTGCGCTACCACCAGGGCGGTCTCGTCCTCGGTGCCACCCGCGATCAGCGTGTCGTACAGGACCATGCGCCTGGAGGCACCGAGCCCGGCGACGTAGGCGTTCTCGGCCGTCGTCCTCCGACTGGCATCGGCCACGAGGACCTTATCGATATCCACGTGAGCAGCCGCCGCCAGGTCGCGCACGCGCCGCTCGAGCGCACGGTCCTCGATCGGGGTGAAGGTGTTGAACAACGGAGCGATGAGGACCGGCCACGCGAACGCGATCAGAGCCGTTAACGATGTGAACGCGATCCATCCCCACACCCACCACAACCGCGGCGTGAGTCGAACCACGCTGAAGAACGCCAGCGCCGCGATCACGCTGGTCACCGAACCCACCAGCAGAGACTTGGCGCGATCTCCCAGCCACCCACCCACGTCTTGCGTGGATAGCCCCCATGCGTGTTCCATCGCGAACCCTCGGACGTAACCGAGGGGAAGGCTGAGGAGTGCCCCGACCACGGCGACGAGGACCGCTCCGATCGCGGCGGCGGCGAACCACCCTCCGGGGAGGCTCTCCGCGCGCGCTATGACTCTCTCGAACGGCCCGCGCGCGAACACGATCAACATCGCGATCTCGAGACCGGTGAACAGTGCGAACGCGACGTAGCCTGGCATCCGGTACCGACCATGACGCTCGACGTCGGCATCGGTGAAGCGGGCTCCCAGAGCGGGGTCGGTGGCGTCCTCCCTCGGTTCCCCGCGACGGATGGATTCCGGCGTTCGAGACACGACCGCCAGGATCACCGCGCACGCGATCGATAGGCAGATCAGGACCGCGGCGGCCCGGCCGAAGCTCATGAGTGAAGCGTAGCTAGCGAGACGACCTACGACGACGCCTGGGCTCGAGCCAGCCGAGCTCATTGGCGAGCTCGTTGAGCGCGGCGACCTCCGAGGTCTCCGGATCGAAGCGCCATTCGGCCACGCGGGGGCGACCGCGACTGGTGAACGCGAAGCGCACGCGCCAGGTGCCGGTGCGCGATTCCTTCACCGAATCCCAAGCGGCTTCGATCTGTTCCTCGGTCATCACCACGCCGCGGCGACGTAGGTTCGCAACGACCGCTTCTCCCAGCGGCAACTCTGAAGGACCCCGCCGGCTGCGAACCAGCGTCGAGCGCTGGGTTCGGCGCGCCATCCCGTCGCGCTCCCAAACGATGGGGCCCTCGAACCGTTCGATCCAGGTGGGATCGACCCCCGCCTTCCGGGCGATGGACTCCACCGTCCGGCCCTCGCGCAGCAGCGCCTGGATCTCCTTGATGGTGAGCTTGCTCTCCGCCGCCGGGACGACGGCCCCGGCCCGGGGAGCGACGGGCGGCGGCGGGGCCTCCAGGAGGTCGCGTGCCGCTATCAACTGCGCCACCAGGCGGTCGTCGATCGGGACCTGGTAGGTCCCCTTGCCTCGAACCCTGGGGGCGAGGATCACCGAGTGTCCGTCTTCGCTGAGACCCACCGGTCGCAGTACCGTCAAGCCGTTCTTCGTGGCTCGTCTCTTCGACGTACCGTCCCCGGCCGCCGCCTTGCCGCCGACGCGCCTCTTCGCCGCGCTCTTCTTGGCCGCGCCGTCCTTGGCGCGACGCGTAGAACGCTTGGCGGTTCTCCCCGATCGCCCCTTCCCGGCTGCCACGGGGGAATCGTACGTTCGTGAATGCCCCGTGAGCAGGATTTATCCGGCTTGGGCCGCTCCCTCGCTCGAGCTCGCGTCACGAGCCGATGGAGCCCGCGGACGGAACTTGAGGGTCGGTATGAGCCCCGCTCCCGACAGGGTCCGCAGGGAGTCATCGAGCCCCTCGTCGATCTCCACGACGTCCCCAGGCGGATGGAGCATCACCGTGACCAAGCAGTCGTCACAGTGGGCGGTCTGGTACATCGAGCACTCGTGGCAATCGATCTTCATCGCTCCGAACCTCCTCTAGACGGCTACGAGCAGCCTATGAAGGGGGTGCGACAGGAACGCCTTGTCCTTGGGCGAAGTGGCGACGGCGTCAGCGGATCAGGCGCAGGAGCTGGTCGGAGGTGGCGACCGTGGCTCCCAGGCCTCGCACCCTGCCCTGGAGCTCCCGGTCGTTGGTCACCACCACGACCGGGTCGGTGGGCATCGATCCCAACTTGGCCACGAGGTGATCGTCGCCGACGTCCGGCGGGCGCGAGTACTCGACCGAGACGTGGGAGCGCTTGCGCCGTCTGGGAACCGCGCCGGCCGGAAGGTCGGCTCCGTCGAACACGATCGTCGCGGAGACCCCCTTCCTGCGAGCCAGACGACCGACCTCGTCTATCAAGCGTTCCCGCTGGGATTCGAGCCGGAGGTCGCCGAAGCCTCCCTTCGCCTTGGTCACGTTGTAGCCGTCCACCAGGAGGTGGACGCGCGGGGTCGTCAGCCACTCGTCCAGCGTCTCTTTGGCGTCGGCGAGCCGGCCCTTCGGCACCGCGAGCGGAGCCCGGCGCGCGGGCGACCTGGGGGTCGAACGTCCTGGGGTCGCACGGGAAGCCTTCGTGGACGCGAGCTCACGCTCCAGTTTCCGGACCCTCGAGAGGTGCTCCCGAGCTTCTCGCTTGGCGTTCCGCGTTGCGGCCTGCAGCTTCTCCTTCTCGGACTCCGACTTCTCGATCGCACGGTCGTGCCTGCGCCGATCGCGTTCGGCGGCGCTTGCCACCTGCTGCAACTCTCTCTTGGCCAGCGTTGCCGCGCTCTGCGCATCCTTGAGCTGCCCCTGCAGGTCCGCCACGGCGCGATCGCGATCGGCGACCTGACCCCTCAGCTTCTTCTGAGCATCCGCGGTCTCGCTCTTGACCCTCTGGAGCTCATCGCGCGTCTTCCTGGTCTTCTCCCGTTCGCGCTCTAACCGCTCGCCGTCCGACGTAGGGGGTCTGCGGGCCGGAGACGTCGCCCGTTCCTCACCGCGGAGCGTCTCCACCCAGCCGTCCTTGCGCTCCGCCACGGTCCGAAGAAGATCGGCGTCGGGACGCTTCAGCGGCGTCTTGCCGTCGCCGAGCCATTCCACGACGCGAGCGCGCAACGCGGCATCGTCCAGTGCCGCCATCAGAGCGGCGCGATGAGGGATCAGGGCCTTGGGTGCGAACGATCCGAACCGCCGGACGGGAGCGGGAAGCTCTCGCGAGGGGGTCGCCCGGAGGTACGCGCCGAGAGCCCGGACGATCCGGTTCTCGACCTCGGCCGGAAACCGCTCCATCAAACGGCTCCCGCCTGCCGCAAGCGGGCGATCTCGCCGGCGTCGAACCCTGCCGCGTGGAGGATCTCATCCGTGTGCTGCCCGAGCCCGGGCGGCGGCAAGCGACGCGCGTCCCCGGGCGCACCCGTCAGCCGGATGGGATTGCCCACATGCGTCCACGCCCCGCCGTCGGGAAGCTCGACCTCGAAGGCCATGTCCCGATGCCGGACCTGCCGGTCGGCAAGCGCCTCGCCGAAGCCGTTCACGGGAGCGACGCAGACGTCACGGCCGGCGAAGGCCTGTAACCACTCAGCGCGAGTGCGGGTCGAGAACAGATCCGAGAGCTCGGCGATCACCTCGTCACGCCGCTCTCCACCCGCGAAAGCGTCGCCCTCGAGGTCCGGACGGTCTATCGCCTCCACGAGAGCGGCCCAGAACTGCGGTTCCAGCGCACCGACCGAAAGCCAACCATCGGCGGCGGGATAGATCCGGTAGCACGGATAGAGGCCCGAAAGAGGCATGCGTTCGCGCTCCGGATCGGCCTTGGTCACGTTGTAGGCGCCGGCGTGGATGGACAGCCACGACACGATCCCGTCCATCATCGAGACGTCGCAGAAGTCGCCCGTGCCCGTCCGCTCCCTGCGATACAACGCGGCGAGCACCGCGATCACCGCGTTCATGCCGCCGCCGGCGAGGTCCCCGATCTGCAGACCCGGGATCGTGGGGCGCCGGCTCTCTTCGCCCATGATCCCCAGGGCCCCCGCGTGCGCGAGGTAGTTCTGATCGTGTCCGGCTTCGTGCGAGCGCGGGCCGTCCTGCCCGTATCCGGAGATCGCCGCATAGACGAGCCTCGGGTTGCGTTCGCGGAGGAGGCCGTAGCCGACGCCGAGACGCTCCATCACGCCGGGACGGAACGATTCGACCAGGACGTCCGCCTCCGCCACGAGCCGAAGCAGAACGCCGCGGCCGTCCTCGCTCTTCAGGTTCAGGGTCATAGAACGCTTGTTGCGATTCAACGCCACGTGCGAGGCCGAGAACTCCCCCGCCATCGGCGGCGACCACCTGATGTAGTCGCCCTTGCCGGGCTCCTCGATCTTGACGACGTCGGCGCCCATGTCGGCGAGCAACAGCGTCGCGTAGCCGCCGGGCAGAAGGCGACTCAGATCGAGGACGCCGACGCCCTCGAGGGGTCCCGTCACGGAGCGACCCGCTCGATGGAGTCGGACGAGCCGCACCAGCGGCAGGTGACCTTCTCGACCTCGTGCGCCAGGACCTCCTCCTCCTCGACGTTCATCTCGCCGCCGAGGCTGAAGTGCTGGAAGGAGCGCACGCGTTTCGTCTCGATGACGTCGAACCGCGTCTTGTTGCCGCACGCGTTGCAGCGGTACCCGGTCATGCCCGGCATCCTTGAAATTGCGAACATATGTTCGTATGTTGGGCTCCCATGCGTACCGAGCAAGCCTCCTCCGACGACCTCGGCTTTCCGCTGGCAGAGGTTACGTTCTGCGTCGTCGACCTGGAAACGACCGGGGGGAACCCGGACGTCTGCGCCATCACCGAGATCGGAGCGGTGAAGACCCGCCGAGGAGAGATCCTCGGCACCTTCCAGACCCTGGTGGACCCCGGGGAGCCGGTGCCGCTCCTGATCCAGGGCATCACGGGGATCCACGATGAGATGGTCCGGGGGGCTCCTCCGATCCGCTCCGTGCTACCGAGCTTCCTCGAGTTCATCGAGCGCTGCGTGCTGGTGGCTCACGGCGCCGGTTTCGACCTCGGCTTCCTGCAACGAGCCTGCTATCGCGCCGGCTACGAGGGCCTCGAGCATCCGGTCGTGGACACGGCTCTCCTGGCGAGGAGGCTGTTGATCGAGGAGGTTCCCAACCGCAAGCTGTCGACCGTGGCCGCTCATCTCGGGTGCGAGCACCAACCGTGTCACCGCGCCTTCGACGACGCGCTGGCAACCGTGGACGTACTACATCACCTGATCGAACGCGGGACGGGCTTCGGCCTCCTGACGCTGGCGGACCTGCTGTCTTTCTGCAGCTCTTCGATCCGCGAGATCTACGCTCGTACTCGGGCCTAAGGCGCGGAGGCAGAGGCTTCGATCAACCCCTCGAGCGCTGCTCGAGCTCGGCCCTCGTCGATCGCTTCCGCGGCGAGCGCTAGAGCCTCATCGAGGTCCTTCGCAAGGTCGGCGGCCAGCAGCCCCGCGGCCGCGTTCAGGACGACGATGTCACGTCGGGGGCCCGGCTCTCCGTCCAACACGGCACGGATCGCGGACGCATTCTCGTCGGGGGAACCTCCGGCAACGTCCTCGAGCGATGCCGGCGCGATGCCGTGGGCCGCCGGATCGAGGATCCAACGGCGCGTCTCGCCATCGACGAGTTCGACGACGTTCGACGGTCCCGACGTTGCGAGCTCGTCGAGGCCCCCTGCGCCGTGGAACGCGATCACGTGTCTGCTGCCGAGCCGGCCCAGCGTCTCCACCATCTTGTCGATCATGCTCGGGTCCGAGACCCCGAGGGCCTGACGGGACGCGCCGGCCGGATTCGTCAAGGGCCCCAGGAAGTTGAAGATCGTGGCGACCCCGAGCTCTCGCCGGGGAACGGCGGCGTGCCTCATGGCCGGGTGGAACACCGGGGCGAAGCAGAAGCCGATACCGGCCGACCGGATACAGCGGGCGACCCCGGCCGGGTCCAGGTCGATCTTCACACCCAGAGCCTCGAGCACGTCCGCCGAACCACACTTCGACGAGGCGGCGCGGTTCCCATGCTTGGCCACGCGCGCCCCGGCCCCCGCGCAGACCAAGGCGGCCGCGGTAGAGACGTTGAATGTCCCGGTCCGGTCGCCGCCCGTGCCGCAGGTGTCGAGGAGGTCCCCCGCGACCTTCAGAGGGGTCGCGTAGGCACGCATGGTCCTCACCAGCCCGACGACCTCGTCGATCGTTTCGCCCTTGGCGCGGAGAGCGACGACGAAGGCCGCGAACTGAGCGGGCGTGGCCGCGCCCTCCATGATCTCCCGCATGACGTTGGCGGCCTCGGTCTCGGTCAGCGACTCGCCCTCGAGCAGCCGCGACAAGACCTGTGGCCAGGAGATGCCCGGGCCGTTCACGACGCGACGCCCAGCAGCCGCGCGAAGGACAGGGCGTAGACGCGCGCGCCCTGCTCCAGCTCGTGGAGATCGATCGATTCGCGCGCGGTATGCGCCAGGGCGATGTCGCCGGGGCCACAGAGAACGGTCTGTGCGCCGCTCTCGACCAGGAAGCGAGCGTCGGAGGCGCCCCGGAAGCCGATCAATTTGCCGGGTGCGCCGGTCGCATCCCATACCGCCTGGGACACCGTCTTCACCGTGACGGCGTCGCGCTCCACCTCGAACGCTTCACCGGAGAACATCAGGTCGACCTCAGCTTCGAGGTCGGGGAAACGTCGGCGGGCGCGCCCGACGGCTTCGTTCAGCTGCGCCAGAACGTCCTCGCGCGTCTCGTGCGGGAGCGAGCGGCGATCGACCTCTATGACGCACGCCGCGGGAACGATGTTGACCTTCTCGCCGCCGTGGATGGTTCCCACGCTGATGTTGGCTCCGCCGAGGATCGGATGGACGTCCGAGGGCAGCGTCTCTTCGAGTTGCAGGACGATCTCCGCCATGTGCTTGATCGCGTTGCGACCTCGTTCCGGCGCAGATCCGTGCGCGGCGACACCCTTGGTGGTGATGCGCGCCCAGCTCGCGCCGCGTTGTGCCGTGACGACGCGCAAGGAGGTGGGCTCGCCGACGATGCCGAAGTCGGAGCCGAGCAACCCTCTCTCCATCAGGTAGCCGGCCCCCTTGAACCCCATGGTCTCTTCGTCGGCGACCATCATCAGTTCCAACGTCCCCTCGGGTTCGAAGCCGGCCTCCTTCAGCGCTCGAACCGCCTCGAACGCTGCGGCCACGCACCCCTTCGCGTCCGACGAGCCTCTCCCGTGCATACGGCCGTCGACGATCTCGGCCCCATAGGGGTCGACGTCCCACAGGGAAGGCGGGCCCGCCGGCACGACATCGATGTGGCTGCAATAGATAAGGCGCGGCCCGGGGCGCCCGCGCCAGCGTGCGATGACGCTGGGTCTCCCCGGCTCCGACTCCACCACCTCGACATCGAGAGAGAGGTCCTGGCTCTCCGCCTCGACGATGGCGGCCGCGGCGGACTCCTCGCCCGGAGGATTCTCGGACCGGGTCCGCACGAGCCGGGCCAGTAAGGCGGTAACCCGGCTGCCGTCGATCCGGATTTCCGCGCCCTCTCCCTTATCCCTCTGCGAAGATGTCATGGTGACCCGCTATCAAACGATGCTTCTCATGGTGTTGATCGTATGGCCGTTCGCGATCCTCGCCCTGCTGTTCTTCATGAGCCGGCTCGAGCGCTACGTGCAACGGCTCGACGCTCGTACGCCGCAAGAGGCCGGCATCGAGCCCGTCGCCGGCGAGGCCCCCGAACGCGAGGTCCGGATCGTGGTCGGGGACCAGGTCGTGGGCGAGCGCTCGGACACGGATCCCCACGGCCGTCGAAGGGATGCGCCCGACGTCGCCGCAACGTAACCGGGCCGGCTCTGCGTAGCCGCTCAGCCGAGAGCTATGCATTCCACCTCGACGCGGGCTCCCTTGGGCAGCGCGGACACGCCGACCGTCGCACGAGCCGGCGGTTCGCCGCCGAAGAAATCCGCGTACGCCTCGTTGAACTCCGCGAAATCGCCCATGTCGGTCAGATAGGCCGTGACCTTGACGACGTTCGCGGGGCTCGAACCGGCGGCCTCGAGCACCGCGGCCAGGTTCGTCAGTGCCCCCCGGGTTTCGTCGGCGACGGATCCCGTGAGGAGCTCCCCGCCGCCGGGTTCGAGCGCGACCTGACCGGAGCAGAAGACCAGTCCGTTGGCACTCACGGCCTGTGAATAGGGACCGACCGCCTCGGGAGCGAGCGAGGTGTGGATCACCATCTTGGCCATGTTGCCTCCTTGCCTAGCGCCGACAACTGGGGGATAACTAGTGCCGTGGCGGGGGGTCACCATAATCCGGGGGGTGGGGTTGCAGGCAGAGCGGGATCCGCAGCGACAGTTGGGGATGCTTGCCGACATCAGCCTGGAGCTGGCCCAGGACCTCGACATCGGCCGGATCCTCGTCGGGATCGTCGAGCGATCCATGGCGTTGTCGGGAGCCCAATACGGTGCCGCGGTCACGCTCACGATCGACGGACACATCGAGGACTTCCTTCATCGAGGCCTCAGCCCCGAAGAAGTCTCCCTGCTGCCCCACCTGCCCGAGGGGAAGGGCCTGCTGGGGGCCGTCCTGGAGGAGCGTGGGGTGATCCGCGCCGACGATCTGGCGACCCATCCAGCGTCGATCGGCTTCCCGACTGCCCACGTCCCGATGAAGGCCTTCCTCGGCATCCCCCTGATCCACGCCGGGGAGCTGGTCGGTGCGCTGTACCTCACCAAGACACCGGAGGAGCCCCCCTTCACCCGGGACGACGAGGCCTTCCTCAAGATCCTGGCGACGATGGCCGCGGTCGGCATCGCGAATTCTCGGTTGCTGAACGCGGAGTCGGAACGGGCCGAACGAGGTTCGCTGCTGCGAGCGATCGCGTCCCGGGTCCGACGATCGCTCGATGTGAACGAGGTGCTCGCTGCGACCGTGCAGGCGCTGGGTCGCGCCGCGAGCGTGGAGCGGTGCTTCATCAGGCTCGTGGAGCGGCCGGGGAAACAGTGGCGGTTGGGCCCCATCGCGTTCGAGTGGGATGCCCCCGAGATCCCGAGCTTGAACGTCGACTCCGACCTCCAATACCCGGTGACGATGCTGGCGGCCATGACGCGAGCGACCCAATGGAGCGACGACATCACTCGCGACGATCGACTCCGCGACCCGGCCGTCGGCGTGGGGGCGGACGAGCTGATCCGTATGGGAGCGACCGCGATCCTGTCGACGCCGCTGGAGTGGGGCGACGAGCTGTTGGGCGTCGTCACCTTCCATGCGCAGTTGCCGCGCAAGTGGACCCAGGCCGACATCGCGCTGATCGAGGCCGCGGCACGCGAGGTTGCGATCGCCATCGATCACGCCCGTCGCTACCGCCAGGCCGTGCAGACCGCCGAGAAATTGCGCGAGCTGGACCAGATGCGCAGCGATTTCGTATCCATGGTCTCGCACGAGCTACGTTCGCCGATGACGGTAGTGGCCGGCATCGCCGACATCCTGGAGAACCGCGCCGACCGACTGGCGCCCGAACAGAGCAAAGAGCTGATCCTTACGCTCGGGCGCGAGGCCCGCCGCTTGCGGCGCCTGGTGTCGGAGGTCCTCGACCTGGAGGCGATCGATCAGGGCCGGATGGAGCTGCATCGTTCGACGGTGGATCTCGTCGGGCTGGTGCGGGAGGCGGTCGCCGATGCCGTGGAACCGCACCGCACCAAGGTGGAGACGAAGCTCGAGGGGGCCATCATCAGCGTCGATCCCGACCGCGTGAAACAGGTGCTGTTGAACCTGATCTCCAACGCGGCGAAGTTCTCGGAGCCCGACCGCCCCATCCGCGTCACGATCGATACCCAGGACGACGGGTTCCAGCTATCCGTGATCGATGAAGGCCAGGGCATCGCCGACGATCACCTCGGCCGGCTGTTCCAGCGCTTCACCCGGCTCGACGTCGAAAAGCGCGTCGCAGGTTCGGGCCTCGGCCTCTACCTGTCGAAGCGGATCGTCGAGCAGCACGGGGGCCGGATCTGGGTGGACAGCGAGCTCGGCGCCGGCTCAACCTTCACGTTCACGCTGCCCCGCTGACCATCCCGGAGCCGCGCCAGCATACTTTTCGCAACCGAAGCACCGCCACGGTGCACCATCCACGAAAAAGCTGCCCCTCCGCACTCTCTTCCATCCCATGCACCGATATCGAGCATCAGGCGGAAAAGACCGCGCCGTCAGGGTTCACACGAAGGTACGTTGTACCTCGGCCGCGACCCGTTCGGGGACCTCGAGCTGGGGCCAGTGCGATACGTCGGGCCATCTCGTGACCCTCGTGTCGGGGCGCAGCTCCGCCAGTCGATCGGCCATCGCCGGCACCGCCACGGTATCGAGCTCGCCCCACAGCGCGGCCAGGTCGCCGGAGAACTCCACGAGCGAATCGGTCCAGCGCCGCGTGTTGCGCCTGCGTTCGTCGATGTAGCGGATCGTGATGGGCACGATCCGGTGACCGTCTTCGTGACGCAGCAAGAGCTCCATCATCTCGAACTCGTCCGTCGCGGGCCGGTGCTGGGGAGAGAACAGGCTGCTGATCTGCCGCCGGAACAGCCGCACCGGCGGGGCAACCTTCATGCGTTTTGGCGGCAACCGCAGGAAGAGCTTCTGCCCCGAGGTGAGGTGCGCCATGTCGATGAAGATGCTGCCGTTCAACAGCACGACGCGGTCGAGCTCGATCGACGACGTGCCCTTGTTGCTGCGATGCATCAGCTCCGCCGCGACCGAATCGCCGATATCGTGAGCGATCGCGTCGTAGGCATTCACCCCGAGACGGTCGAGCAACCGCTCCGCGAGGACCGCGTGGCCTTCGAGGGTGTAGTCGCCGTCGGGCGCCTTGTCCGAGAGACCGAAACCGGGCAGGTCGAAGGCGATGAAGCGATGACCGGGAAGCAGGTTCGCGACCAGGCGCCAGTCGTACGACGACGCCGGGAAGCCGTGCAGCGCCAGGAGCGGCCGGCCCTCGCCCTGTTCCCACCAGAAGATCCTGCGACCGTCGATCTCCATCAGGTCACCTCGTGACCGCCATGCCTCGATGCGTGGATCCATCGCTCGAGTCTCGCAGGTCGCATGGCTCGAACATGGAAGGGCCCCCGCCTTTCGACGGGGGCCCCACGCTACGGAGCTGGCCTGTAAGCCGGATCCTGTGCCGCCACCGGGGTGACGGCGGTGACCATCCATCTGCGACGAGCGTCGCCGCTCGCCTCTTGCGACCTACCCGGAGGTGCCCGGCGCACCGGGCGGACGGGCCGCCCCTGCCTCCTGCTTGGTCTTGCTCCGGACGGGGTTTGCCTAGCCGCACCGGTCGCCCGATGCGCTGGTGAGCTCTT
>WHSQ01000049.1:16017-20138 GCA_009380005.1 Actinomycetota bacterium
GGAGTCCGGACTTTCCTCAGCTCCTGCGAGCCGCGGTCACCCGGCCTGCTCCACCCAGAAGTGTACGCACCCCCCGGCCGAGTGCAACAAACCCGGCGCCCCGCGCTACGGGCGTTGTAGTCGGCACGTTCGATCCCGCGATCCCCGCCGAGTGCAACAGATCCGGCGCCCCGCGCTACGGAGGTTGTAGTCGGCAGGCGAGGGGGTCGAGGGTCAGGTCGATCCGGCTCAGGCTCGCCAACGCCGGGTCGTCGGTGACGCCGGCCCGGCCCAGCAGGAAACGGATCACGCCGCCGTGCGTCATGACGAGATGCGAGCCGGGGCCGAGGTCGTGCAGGGCCGCGGTCACTCGCTCGATCAGCTGCGCCACGGATTCGCCGTTGGGGGCCTCGAAGGTCTCGTAGTCGGCCAGCGCCTCCCTGATCGCGGGCGAGCATTCGAGCCAGGTGGTCCCCTCGATATCGCCGAAGTCGAGCTCGCGCAGCCGTTCATCGGAACGAGGCTCGCCGTACGCGAGGCGCGCGGTTTCGATCGCGCGTGATGAGGTCGAGCTGACGATCGAATCGAACCTTCGCCCTTCCAGCCGCGGTCGGAGCGCGCTCGCCTGCTCGCGTCCCCGCTCGCTGAGCGGCGGGTCGCTCCATCCGCAGAACCGGTGGGTCGCGCTCCAGTCGGTCTCTCCGTGACGAACGAGCCACAGGTCCAGCTTCATGGTCGCCACCACGCGAGCGTGCCCCATCCCTGCTGCGATACGGCGACCCCCAACAGCAGCACCGCTACCTCCGCCACTTGCTGGGTCGCACCGAGCACGTCGCCGCCTATCCCACCTATCTTCGCTCGCGACAGCACGGCCATCCCGAGGACTACCAGTGCGCACAAGAGGACCGCGACCGGTGCCCAGACGCCGATCAGCAGCGTGCAGATGACCACCGCGGAGGCAAGACCTGCTATCTCGCCGCGCGCGCTCAGCGCCGAGACGTAGCCGGCGCCCAGCCCGGATGGCGACGCGACCGATACGCGCCTCATCAACGCGATCGAAGCTCCGCGGCTGATGGCGTGAGCTCCCGGCACGAGCGCGAGCGCGGCCCACGGATCGAGGTTCGAGATCGCCGACACCCTGAGGAGCAGCGCGAGCGCCATGGCGATCACGCCGAAGGTCCCGTGCCGGGGATCGTCGAGGATCTCGAGACGGCGTTCCACCGTGTAGCCGCCGGCGAACGCGTCGGCGACGTCGCCCAAGCCATCCTCGTGGAAAGCGCCGGTCAGTAAGACACCGGCCGCGGTCGCCAGAACCGCGGCGACGAAAGCGGGCAGGATCGTCCCGGCCGCGATGTAGACGAGAGCTATCCCGGCTCCGACGAGCGCGCCGACGACCGGGAACCACGGGACCGCGCGCGCCAGCGAGGCCCGGCCTTCGATCGCCGCTCGGACCGGCACCCGGGTCAGGAGCGAGACGGCCCCCGCGAAGCCACTCATCCCTGGAGGCCCCATTCCTCGAAGGTCGCGACGTCCGTTACGGCGCGCACGGCCAGGCGAACGAGGGGGATCGCGGCGAGCGCGCCACTCCCCTCGCCCAGACGAAGGCCGAGATCCAGCAACGGTTCCTTGCCGAGCTTCTCCAACAACAGCGAGTGACCCGGCTCCGGCGAGCGATGACCTGCTATGCAATGGTCGAGGGCGCCGGGCACCGCGGCTTCGAGCACCGCCACCGCGGCCGTGGTCACGAACCCGTCCAGGATCACCGGGAGACCGTGCAGCCGAGCCTCGATCACGGCCCCCACGATGGCGACCATCTCTGCTCCGCCCAGCTCGCGCAGGATCTCGATGGGATCGTCGGTCGAGATCCGAGCGCAGGCGGTTCGTACCGCTTCCACCTTCCGGTCCATCGTCGCGTCGTCGATGCCGGTCCCCCGCCCGGTCCAGTCCTCCGGGGCCCGACCGAAGAGCCGGCACGCGATGGCCGCCGCGCTGGTCGTGTTCCCGATGCCCATCTCCCCGACCACGAGCAGATCGGAGTTGGTGCTCCGCAGCGCCCGTCGGCCGGCGTCGAAGGAGGACTCGAACCGGGCCACGTCCATCGCCGGTTCACGGACGATGTTGCCGGTCGGCCGTCCCACGCCCACGTCGACGACATCGACGGATGCCCCTACCTCGTCGGCCATCACCGTCGCCGTCGCAGCTCCCCCCTCGAGGGCGGCATACATCGCGGCAGTCGCCCGAGCCGGATAGGCGCTCACGCCTTCGCGGGCCACGCCGTGGTCGGAGACGAACACGAGCAACGCAGGACGCCGGACCGACGGACGGTCGGTTCCCTGCCACCCCGCGAGCCACGCCGCCACCGCGTCGAGCCGCTCGAACGCATCCGCCGGTCGCAGAACCCTCCCCGCGCGCGCCACGACGGCGTCTCCGGCTGCGGCGAGCGGGGCAGGCGCATCCGCCAGGAGTGCTGCGACCGCGGCCTGGTTCATCCCGGCTTCTCCAGGCGCAAGAACCGGCCGGCGACGACCAGGAACGCTGATGACGCACGGCTCGCCCACATCGCGTTGACGCGTCCGAGCAGGTCTTCGTACCGTCGGGCAAGTTCGTTCGCCGGCACGATGCCGCTTCCGACCTCGTTGCTGATGACGTACACGTCGGCGCGGCTTTCGCTGGCCACGGACGCCGCCTCCTGGGACCGAGCCAGCACCTCTTCATCCGAGGAACCGGCCTGCATCAGGTTGCTCACCCACAAGGTCAGGCAGTCGACGATGGCCGAACCCCCTTCCACGCCGCGCAGAGCGTCGGCCAGATCGATCGGAACCTCACGCGTGAACCACGCTTCGGGACGCTCGTTGCGGTGACGATCGATGCGCGCGGCCATCTCGTGGTCTCCGGGTTCCGCCGTCGCGATGTACGTCACGGGCCCCCGGGTGTCACGGCTCCATCGCACGGCGAGGCTCGACTTGCCGCTGCGGATGCCCCCCGTGAGGAAGATGAAGCCCATTCAGAAGTCGATGCCCCTGATGGCCTTGATCCCGCTGTCGTAGGCGTGGCGTACGTTCGTCATCTCGGTGACGGTGTCGGCGACCTCGATCAGCGCCGGCGGCGCGTTTCGTCCGGTCAGGATCAGGTTCACGTGCTCCGGCCGCTCGCGGATCGCTTCTACGACATCGGCTTCATCGATCCAGCCCCAGTTGATCGGGTAGGTGATCTCGTCGAGCATCACGACCCGGTACTCGCCGGATGCGATCTTCTCCTTAGCGGAACGCCATGCCTCGCGGGCCACGGCCTCGCTCTCGTCCATGTCGTCGGAGTCCCACGTGAACCCGTCCCCGATCGCCCACCAATCGATCCCGAGCTTCCGGCCGGTGTCCTCCTCGCCGACCTTCCAGCTGCCGGACTTGATGAACTGGATCACGCATACCCGCCACCCTCGGGCGACCGCCCGCATCAGTGTTCCGAAGCCGGCCGTCGACTTCCCCTTGCCGTCCCCGGTATTCACGAGGACCACGGAGGGAGCCCGGCGGGGGGCCGGTCTCGGTGGCGAGCTCGGTGGCTGCTGGGATGCGTCGTTCATCGTTCGCCCTTCGGTCGGGAGGGCGCGACCACTACCCCGCCCTCGGGATGGTCCAGGACGCGAACCCGGGCCCCGTAATGGGTCAGGACCAGCTCCTCGGTGATCACTTCGCTTGCGGAACCTCGGGCCACGATCCGACCCTCGCGCAACAGCAACAGGTGGTCGGCGAACTGGGCCGCCAGCGTCAGGTCGTGCATCGCACTGACTACCGTCAGCCCTCGCGTCGATCGCAGGCGCTGCACGAGCTCCATCACCTCGGCTTGACGTCCAACGTCGAGCGCAGTAGTCGGCTCGTCGAGCAGCAGGATCGAAGCCCCCTGGGCGAGCGCTCGCCCGAGCACGGCCCGCTGGAACTCGCCTCCACTCAACGACCCCACCGGGCGGTCGGCGAGATCCGTCAGGTCCAGCCGGCGGATCACCCCGTGGGCCGCCCGGAGGTCGTCTGCGGTCTCGCTGCCGAGGTACGGGATGTACGGCGTACGTCCGATCAGCACGAAGTCGAGGACCGACATGTCGCCCGGGGCGACGGGGTTCTGAGGGACGTATGCGACGCGCCGTGCGATCT
>WHSQ01000004.1:0-323 GCA_009380005.1 Actinomycetota bacterium
TCAAAGATCCAGGCGGCTCCGGGGCGATAGATCGGGATCCCGGCTACGGCTCGGAACCCGTCACGGCCCGTTCTGCTGTCGCCCCCCACACCTCTTCATATGGAGGCGACTTCGTATAGAGGCGACGGCCGAAGCCGAGCAAGCCATCCGAGCACCGGCGCTAGGTCCGGAGGCTCTCGCTCAAGGCGCGGAGCTTAGCTATCTGTTCGAACACCCGCACGGGAGCCGGGCCCCCGTGCGAGTCACGGCTCGTGATGCTGCGGCTCGCGTCCGCCAGCTCACGATCGAACTCCGCGAAGGCCGGATGCACCGACTCGAGCAGG